>DUCA01000119.1 GCA_012960055.1 Cycloclasticus sp. | reverse complement strand
CAAGAGTTTTAACCGAAAAACAAAGCGGCAATCCGGATAGATGGATTGACGTTAAAGAACGACTCCCTCTATTAGCGAAAAAGAAGTGGTACAAACAAACTAAATACGGTTACGCGCGCGGCAATGAACCTGTTACCTATATAGCAAACGTTCGACAATACATTAAAATGCTTAAGCAACTTGAACCCACCGAAGTGAACCCAGAAAACAATCTACAAACCGATGGCGCACTTAAAATGCAATTACCCGCCTTATAACTGTCGCTTCATCCAATCTATGCAGTAATTAAATACGTCTTCTTTACCGGACTCATGGTGCAATTCATGATAAAAGTCTGGCCATATTTTCAATGTACACTGATCACCCGCACATTCTGAAAATACCGTACTTGCCTGATGACAGGTTAAACCATCAGCATCACCGTGCATCAGTAACAACGGGAAATCAACGTGCGATGCTTCTTCAATTAACCGCTCGCCCTCTTCCAATAATTGCGTGCCAAACTTTGCTGAAATTCTATCGTGGTTTAGCGGATCCTTCTTATGGGCTTCTATAAGCGTCTTATCTCTGCACAAATCGTTTCTATCAACTTCATTAGACAGCGAGAGCGTCGGCCAAATCGACTGGATGTATCGCCCCAGCGTTACTTTCCATTTAGGCGGCTCAAACGCGGGCTTAAACATCGGCGCACTTAGAATAACGCCGCTGTATTCACCGGGGTGTGTAAGCGCATACTTGATGGCTAAGGTACCACCTAAGCTGTGACCATATATAAAGTGAGGCTTGCTGGTATCAATTTTTGATGCTTGATATAAAAAACGACCGATGTCTTTCATTAGTTGAGCGAAATCATCACTATGGCCACGCTGACCACCTGACTTACCGTGCCCACGTAAATCAAACGAAACGACCTCAATACCAAAAGATGCATAGTGTTCAGCCATCTTTGAATAACGCCCACTGTGCTCACCCAAACCATGAATAAGACACATCACCATTTTTGGCTCTGAGTCGGGCAACCAACGCACCGCATGCATCGGGTTTCCGTCACATGCTTGCCACTGCGTTTCACTATGCGTTGTCATTTTTTCCGTCAGCCTTCAACTTAAATCCAAATAGCCACGATTAAAGTATAGGCAATTATTCGCTGAGATACTGTCACAATTTCAAGCCTTTTTATGACTCAACGTCTCTTTTTAAAAAACGACACCAATAAGTTTGAACACTCACCTTCAAGCACACCACCTGTCCACTTGACGTGGTGGTTACTGTAATCCGCCTCGGTTAATGACAAAGCACTACAAACAGCGCCGCGTTTTGGGTCTTTGGCACCAAACACGATGCGTTTGATTCGCGCATGCTGAATCGCTCCCATGCACATCACACAGGGTTCAAGCGTGACATACAATGTTGCATCGACAAGGCGGTAGTTTGAAACTTGCTGACTGGCTGCTCGAATGGCAACGATTTCAGCATGAGCGGTTGGGTCGTTATTTTTTATCGGTACATTATAACCTTCGGCAAGGCATTGCTCATCTTTAACAATCACCGCACCAACCGGCACTTCGCCAACCGCTTCAGCCTTATGCGCCAGAGCAATGGCCCTGCGCATCCAAGCCTCATCATCCATTAAAATGGATTATTCCCACTCGATGGTTGCAGGCGGCTTTCCTGAAATATCGTAGGTAACCCGAGAAATACCCGAGATTTCGTTGATAATACGGTTCGATACATGACCCAAGAATGCATACGGTAGATGCGCCCAACGTGCGGTCATAAAGTCGATGGTTTCAACAGCCCGCAAAGCAATCACATATTCATAACGACGGCCATCACCCGTTACACCGACTGATTTAATGGGCAAAAACACCGCGAAGGCTTGACTGGTTTTATGGTAAAGCTCGTGTTTATACAATTCGCTAATGAAGATATCATCTGCAAGGCGCAATAAATCCGCGTACTCTTTTTTCACTTCGCCTAAAATTCGCACACCTAAGCCTGGCCCTGGAAATGGGTGACGGTAAACCATATCACTTGGTAACCCTAGCTCCACGCCCATTTCACGCACCTCGTCTTTAAACAATTCGCGCAACGGTTCCACCAATTTAAGCTTCATGTCTTTGGGTAGACCACCTACATTGTGGTGCGACTTAATTAAATGCGCTTTGCCTGTTTTTGATCCGGCTGACTCAATCACATCTGGGTAAATAGTGCCCTGCGCTAGCCATTTAGCATCGCTTAGCTTTAATGATTCTTCTTCGAAAATATTTACGAACAAGTTACCAATAATGATGCGCTTTCTCTCTGGGTCAGAAACGCCTTTCAATGCATCGAGATAACGCTGCTCAGCATTGACACGTATGACGTGAACACCCATATGTTCAGCAAACATCGCCATCACTTGATCGCCTTCGTTAAGGCGTAGCAAACCGGTATCAACGAACACACAAATCAGCTGATCGCCAATCGCTTTATGTAATAAAGCCGCGACTACGGATGAGTCAACACCACCCGACAGACCAAGAATGACTTGATCTTTACCCACCTGCTCGCGAACCGAGGTAATGCTCGTATCAATAATATTTTTCGACGTCCACAGTGCTTCACAGCCGCAAACATCCAGTACAAAGCGGCTTAAAATACGTCCACCCTGTTTGGTGTGTGTTACTTCTGGGTGAAACTGCAAGCCATAGAATTTCTTTTCTTCATTCGCCATGCCTGCAATAGGTGCACTGTCGGTGCTGGCCATGAGTTTAAACCCTTCAGGCAATTCAACGACCTTATCGCCGTGGCTCATCCACACATCTAACATGCCATAACCTTCTGGCGTGCTGTGATCTTCAATATCTCTTAACAATTCGGTATGGCCACGGGCACGGATGCTAGCGTAACCAAATTCTTTATCGTCAGACGCTTCTACACGACCACCCATTTGAATCGCCATCGTTTGCATGCCGTAACAAATACCTAATACCGGCACACCCAGTTCGAAAACGAGTTCCGGTGCTTGCGGTGCATCACCATCGGTGACGGTTTCTGGGCCACCCGATAGCACGATGCCATTTGGCTTGAAGTCGCTAATCGCTTGCGGCTCTATATCGTACGGGTAAATTTCACAATAGACGCCAATTTCACGCACTCGCCTAGCAATGAGCTGCGTGTACTGAGAACCAAAATCTAAAATTAGAATTTTATGAGAATGAATATCCTCGTGTTGCTGTGTGCTCAATCTAAACCTCTTTGCTTATCGTTCAGTACGGTAGTTGGGGGCTTCTTTTGTGATGGTCACGTCATGCACATGACTTTCTTTCATGCCCGCACCGGTAATGCGAACAAATTTCGCTTTATGGCGCATAACCTCTATGCTTTCACAACCGGTATAGCCCATGCCGGCGCGTAAGCCGCCCACCAATTGGTGAACAATGCCCACCATGCTGCCTTTATAGGGCACTCGGCCTTCAATGCCTTCGGGTACTAATTTTTCTGTTTCGCTGCTTTCTTGGAAATAGCGATCACTTGAACCTTCTTGTTGCGCCATCGCGCCCAGCGAGCCCATGCCACGGTAACTTTTGTATGAACGCCCTTGGAATAGCTCGACCTCACCCGGCGCTTCTTCAGTACCAGCCAACAAGCTACCTAACATCACAGAGCTTGCACCCGCAGCAATCACTTTTGCTACATCGCCTGAAAAACGCACTCCGCCGTCAGAAATAACTGGAACGCCCGTGCCTTTTAATGCTTGCACTGCATTATCAACGGCGGTTATTTGTGGCACGCCAACTCCTGCAACAATACGCGTTGTACAAATTGAACCGGGGCCAATACCTACTTTCACCGCATCTGCGCCGGCATCAACCAAGGCCAATGCAGCATCAGCGGTTGCGATGTTGCCACCTATCACTTGCAAAGCAGGAAAGTTCCTTTTAACCCACTTAACGCGATCCAGTACGCCTTGAGAATGGCCATGTGCAGTATCAACAATCACCACATCCACACCAGCCTCAACCAACGCAGCAACACGATCTTCCGTTCCCTCACCCGTGCCAACGGCTGCACCAACACGCAATTGTTCACGGCTGTCTTTACACGCTTGTGGGTAATCTTTAGCTTTTTGAAT
>DUCA01000118.1 GCA_012960055.1 Cycloclasticus sp. | reverse complement strand
ATCTTCACGGGTATGATCTTTAGGTAACGTTATTTTACGCACCCTACAATCAGGTAGATTAAATTGCTGGTTATCTAACTGAAGCAAACAAATAACTGCATCATTACCGGTTAGCTCTACGCCACATATTTTCATGTATATTCCTTAGTGAAGAATTTAAACGCCTTATTGCTTACCGCTGCTATTAGCTATGAAGCATCAGTATCAGAGCACGACATTATTAATGTCTTATTATACAAGGCTATCAACAAGCCAAATAGTTAATTCAGCAAGGGATCGTTATTTAATCAGGACTCATTAGCTGCATCTACTTTTCGAGGCAAATGCTTGGAAGACAATTTGGCGAGTCATCTTTGATATTGAACCATCAAAATACTATAGTCTGATTAGCGAATCTTATGGCGCCGACCCTAAAAAGTTAAATTCTGTCGAGTTTACAAGCCTGGACGGTCAAAGAAGCAAAGCTATTGATGGATTGATTCATATATCAACGCCAGATGATTTAATAAAAGGGTTCGTAGACGCTATTTATGCCTAACGAGTTATTAAGGGGGATAACAATACCCTGTGATTTCTCTACATAAACGGACAATAATTCCCAGTAATACGATAATAAAGAACAAACAGGGAATTAATTGATCTCTATAGGATAGATAATAAAAATCTACGTAACAAGTCAGTTTTAAGCCACCCTTAACCGTTTTATTCTATAATGATTAATCAATCACTATTACTCCCCCGTATGATCTGGAAACCGAATGTTACCGTTGCTTCTATTGTTGAACTTAACGGCAAATTTCTTATGGTTGAGGAGCAATCCCCTACTGGCGCTGTGTTGAACCAACCTGCTGGACATTTAGAGTTGAATGAAGGCTTGGAGGATGCCGTGGTTAGGGAAACACTGGAAGAGACGGGATATGCGTTTACCGCTACGGCTATTGTTGGTTCGTATCTATGGCATAACGAGGAAAATGAAACGACTTACTTTCGAACGACTTATTTAGGCACCGTTGGGGCTGCTAACGAAGCTGCTATTTTGGATGACGGCATTATTCGCGCACTTTGGATGACGCATGAAGAGATTATTGCGAATTCAGCGCGCTTAAGAAGTCCCGTTATTTTACAAAGTATTGATGATTATTTAGCCGGTAAAACACACCCGTTAGATGTTATTAAATCGTACATTAAATAGTTGCTATAACTAACCCAACTCATATGGTATATAAAGTTATTGTCGGTATGTCTGGCGGCGTTGATTCTTCCGTTTCAGCCTTACGTTTACTTGAGCAAGGCCATGAAGTAACGGGCCTTTTTATGAAAAACTGGGACGAAGATGACGGTACTGAATACTGCACCGCTAAGGAAGATTTAGACGATGCGAAACAGGTCTGCGATAAATTAGGTGTTGAGCTAAAAACGGTTAATTTTGCAGCGGAGTATTGGGATAATGTTTTTGAAGATTTCCTGCAAGAATATGCGGCTGGACGCACACCTAACCCCGACATTCTCTGTAATCGAGAAATTAAATTTAAAGCGTTTTTGGATTATGCGACTGAATTAGGCGCAGATTATATTGCTACCGGCCATTACACTCAAATTCGTCAAGAGAATAACCAGTTCCAGCTCCTGCGTGGGCTGGATGGGAATAAAGACCAAAGCTATTTTTTATATACTTTAGGGCAAAAGCAATTAAGCCGATCATTGTTCCCTATTGGTGATATGGAAAAACCAGCGGTTCGTGAATTAGCCGAAAAAGCAGGCTTTATTACGAGTCGTAAAAAAGATAGCACAGGTATTTGTTTTATTGGTGAGCGTAAATTTAAAGACTTTTTACAGCAATACTTACCCGCACAACCGGGCGAGATTCAAACACCTGAAGGCGATATGATCGGCCAACATCAAGGTTTAATGTATTACACCTTAGGCCAGCGCCAAGGGCTAGGCATTGGCGGCGTTAAAGCCGCCGCGGAAGCACCGTGGTACGTGGTTAAAAAAGACCTAATCAACAATATTTTATTGGTTGCTCAAGGTCACGACCATGCCTTGATGCAAAATGATGGTTTGCATGCCTCTCAAATGAGCTGGGTGAGCTCGCAACCACCGCTTGGCGAGTTTACTTGCACAGCCAAAACTCGTTACCGCCAAAAAGATCAAACGTGCCACGTGACCCTAAATGAAGACGGTCATTGCGCGGTACGATTCGACGATTCACAACGTGCCATTACGCCCGGGCAGTCTGTAGTCTTTTATGACAAGGAAATTTGCTTAGGTGGCGGTATAATAGACTCCACTTTTTAATTTACCCAAAATAAAATCAATCACATGACACTAAACAAGTTAAACGCCCTTTCCCCTGTTGACGGCCGCTACGCCGGTAAAGTTGACGAATTACGCCCTATTTTCTCCGAATTTGGACTGATTAAAGCCAGAGTAACCGTTGAAGTTCGTTGGTTGCAAGCTTTGTCTGAACACGAGCAAATAACGGAAGTTCCTGTTTTTTCTGAAGCTACGCATGATCTTTTAGACAGCATTGTTACTGGCTTTTCATTAGACGATGCGCAGCGCGTTAAAACGATTGAAAGTACAACGAACCACGATGTTAAAGCGGTTGAATACTTTCTAAAAGAAAAAACGGCTGAGAATGCAGAGCTATTAGCGGTAAATGAGTTTATTCATTTTGCCTGTACCTCGGAAGATATCAATAACTTGTCGTATGCCTTAATGCTTAAAGAAGGCCGTGATGAAGTAATGGGCACAGCGATTGCGAATGTGATTGATGACATTAAAGCTAAAGCCGTTGATTATGCAGGCATGCCTTTGTTGTCTAGAACTCACGGGCAAACGGCTTCTCCAACAACAATGGGTAAAGAATTTGCCAATGTTGTGGCGCGTTTAGAACGCCAATTACTGCAATTAGAAGACATTGATATTTTGGGTAAAATAAATGGCGCGGTGGGCAACTACAATGCGCACTACTCGGCTTACCCTGATATTGATTGGCCCGCTTTTGCAGAAGAGTTTGTGGAATCCCTAGGGTTAACCTTTAACCCGTATACGATTCAAATTGAGCCGCACGATTACATCGCGGAATATTTCCATGTGTTTGCGCGTATCAATACCATTTTGATTGATTTTTCGCGTGATGCTTGGGGCTATATTTCTGTTGGTTACTTTAAACAAAAAACCATTGCCGGTGAAATTGGCTCGTCTACCATGCCGCATAAAGTGAACCCGATTGACTTTGAAAATGCAGAAGGCAACTTCGGTATTGCCAATGCGTTAATGAATCACTTTTCAGAAAAACTCCCCATTTCAAGATGGCAACGTGATTTAACAGACTCAACCGTGCTTAGAAATTTAGGTACTTGCCTAGCGCATAGCTTAATTGGTTTCAAATCACTACAAAAAGGCATTTCAAAATTAGAAATCAACGAAACGAAGTTATTGGCTGACCTAGATGCTAACTGGGAAGTATTAGCAGAACCGATTCAAACGGTAATGCGCCGCTACGGTATTGAAAAGCCATATGAAAAATTAAAAGAATTAACACGTGGTCAAGGTATTGATCAGGTGTCTATGCAGGCCTTTATTAAAACATTAGATATGCCAGATGACGCGAAACAGCGGCTTTTGGATATGACGCCTGCCAGTTACACGGGTTGCGCGGAGGCTCTGGCGAGAAATATCAGAGAGAACGCTTAAAGTGTGACGCAGTTCACATTTTATCTATATTGAACTGTTATATTTAACTCCAACAAGGCGGTATAACAAGTTTATTTACTCCCTCCTTTTTATAAGCTTTATGCCTTGTACACTTAACCGAATCAGTTGATTCGGTTTTTTTTTTGCTTTATTTACAATTAAGTATATCCCCTAAATAGGTAATTCTTCATGCTGACCACGAGGGCAATGGATGGTCAGTATAGACAAATAAATCCTAGCTGAATAATCGGAACTAAAATAGTTTATTAGTGTTCATCGATGCCAATTTTGCGGTAAATTCTGCCATGGCGACACCCATGCCTTTAGCCAGTTTTCCAAGAAAAGGTTGCTGGGCGGTGAAATCGACAATTTTTTCCTCGCCAATTTCATTTTTTGCTACTGACTGAACATTACCGAT
>DUCA01000117.1 GCA_012960055.1 Cycloclasticus sp. | reverse complement strand
AAGCCCGGTACGCAGGATAAACATTTTTGTGTGCCAGAATAAATGGCATCAATGCCCCAATCGTCTACGCGTAATTCGCTACCGCCAACAGAGGTGACTGCATCAACAATGGAGAGGCAGTCGTATTGGTGGGCCAAGGCGCAAAGTGTTTTCGCGTCCGATAAGGCACCGGTTGATGTTTCTGCATGAACAAAAGCCAATATGCTGGCTTCTGGGTGTGCTTTAAGCGCATCTTCAACTTTTTGCGGATCAACGGCTTTACCCCAATCGTCTTGCACCATAATCGCGGTTGCGCCACAACGTTCTACGTTTTCTTTCATGCGTCCGCCGAACACACCATTTTGACAAACAATAACCGTATCACCAGCTTCTAATAAGTTAGCGAAGCAGGTCTCCATGCCGGCAGAACCGGGTGCGGAAACAGGGAAGGTGAGTTGGTTTCTTGTTTGAAACGCATATTGAAGTAGTGTTTTAACTTCGTCCATCATCATGCCGAAACTGGGGTCTAAATGACCGATGGTTGGGCGCGCTAATGCAGACAGTACACGAGGGTGAACATCAGATGGGCCGGGGCCCATGAGTGTGCGAACAGGCGGGTTAAAGGTTGTAATGGTCATATCTTTATCCTTCGATTTTTTGGCCAGCCATAAACATCCACGTTTCAATCACCGTGTCTGGGTTCAATGAAACACTTTCAATGCCTTCTTCCATGAGCCATTTGGCTAAATCTGGGTGGTCCGATGGGCCTTGGCCACAGATGCCAATGTATTTTCCTTTCTTGAGGCAGGCTTGAATGGCCATTGATAGTAATTTTTTAATGGCGGGGTCGCGTTCGTCAAATAGATGTGCAATCAGTGCAGAATCACGATCTAGGCCTAATGTTAATTGCGTTAAATCGTTTGAACCAATGGAAAATCCGTCAAAGTATTCTAGGAACTCTTCAGCCATCAGTGCGTTAGATGGCAGTTCACACATCATGATGAGTTCAAGGCCGTTTTTGCCGCTTTCAATGCCGTTTTCTTTCAGTAACTCGGTTACTTGTCGTGCTTCGTCAAGTGTGCGAACGAAGGGAATCATGATCTTAACGTTGGTTAAGCCCATTTCGTCACGAACATATTTAAGTGCGTCACACTCCATGTCAAAACATTCACGGAATGAATCTGAAATATAACGCGATGCGCCCCTGAAACCAATCATTGGGTTTTCTTCTTCAGGCTCATAGCGGTTGCCGCCAATTAGGTTAGCGTATTCGTTAGATTTGAAATCAGACATGCGTACGATAACCGGCTTAGGCGAGAATGCCGCCGCGATGGTTGAAATGCCTTCTACTAAGCGTTTAACGTAATAGTCTTTTGGGCTGTCGTAGCAAGAAATACGTTTGTTGATAGTGTCTTGTAAATCAGCAGGTAAGGTATCAAAATCCAACAGCGCTTTAGGGTGAATGCCAATCATGCGGTTGATGATGAATTCTAAACGCGCCAAGCCAACACCTTCGTGCGGTAGCGCCGCGAAGTCAAATGCACGGTCAGGGTTGCCGACATTCATCATCACTTTGACAGGAATCTCTGGCATTGAATCGAGATTGATTTTGTCGATTTGGAAGTCTAATAAACCTTCGTAAATAAAGCCTGTGTCACCTTCAGCGCAAGACACAGTGATTTCAGTGTCTTGAGTAATGTGATCGGTCGCATCACCACAACCAACAACCGCTGGAATGCCCAGTTCACGAGCAATAATTGCTGCGTGGCAAGTTCTGCCTCCACGGTTAGTGACAATCGCAGAGGCGCGTTTCATGATAGGTTCCCAATCAGGGTCAGTCATGTCGGTGACTAAGACGTCGCCGTCTTGCACTTGATCCATCTGCGAAATGCTTGAAATAACACGAGCCGGGCCAGAGCCGATTTTTTGGCCAATACTCCGGCCTTCAACCAATACAGTCGCTGTTTCATTTAAGCTGTAACGCTCAATTTCTTTGCCAGCACGGCTTTGTACCGTTTCAGGGCGCGCTTGTACGATGTATAACTGGCCATCTAAACCGTCTTTTGCCCACTCAATATCCATTGGACGTTCATAATGCTTTTCAATGGTTATAGCGATTTCAGATAGTTTTTCAACTTCTGCGTCGGTGAGTGAATAAACCACGCGTGTAGCCGGGTCGGTATCAATTACTTTGACAGGTTCTTTAGCGTCAGGCGCATCATCGTAGACCATCTTGATGAGTTTACTGCCTAGGTTGCGACGTAGAATGGCAGGGCGACCGGCCTCTAATGTTGGTTTATGAACATAGAATTCGTCAGGATTTACTGCGCCCTGAACGACCATTTCACCCAAGCCGTAGCTAGAGGTAATGAAAACAGCGTCGCGGAAACCAGATTCAGTGTCTAATGTGAACAATACGCCAGATGCGCTAATGTCACTGCGTACCATGCGTTGAATACCCGCAGATAAAGCTACTTCACTGTGTTCAAAACCTTGGTGTACGCGGTAAGAAATAGCACGGTCGTTATACAACGAAGCGAATACTTCTTTGATGGAGTGGATAACATTATCAATGCCGTCAACGTTTAAGAAGGTTTCTTGTTGGCCTGCAAATGAGGCATCTGGTAAATCTTCAGCTGTAGCAGAGGAGCGCACCGCCACCGAGAATTCGCTTTTCGCGTCGGCTTGCATTTTTGCATAGGCGTCTCTAATGGCAGAGTCTAGTTCAGGTTGAAAAGGGGTGTCGATGACCCATTGTCTGATTTCTTTGCCGACAACGGCTAAGGTATTCACGTCTTCAACATCCAACGCGCTAAGTTTTTCGTTGATCTTATCGTCAACACCGCTTTGTGATAAAAAGTCTCTAAAAGCCGTTGCTGTGGTCGCAAAACCGCCGGGAACATCAACACCGACAGATGCCAAGTTACTGATCATTTCACCTAAAGAAGCATTTTTACCACCTACATGCTCCACGTCATCCATGCCTGTTGAATCGAGCCAAACGATGTATTCTTTCAACTTAATATCCTCTGAATTAGTTTAAAATTACGTTAATACATCATTTTAACAAAAAATCATATCTACATATAATGAAAAATAGAACAATCTTCTTTGTGTCGGATAGAACCGCGATTACGGCTGAAACATTGGGTAATAGTTTGATGACCCAGTTCGAAGGTGTGGAGCGTGAACGACACGTAATTCCCTTTATCGACAGTGAGTCGAGAGCGACGTCGGTAAGGGACAGGATTAATGCAGCTTACACTGTAAATGAGGGTCGTCCGTTGGTTTTTAGCACGTTTACTAACGATAATCTGCGTGAGATAGTAGCTGCAAGTAATTGTATTTTCTACGATTTGTTTAGTGATTATATTTCTAGAATGGAGAGTGATCTTAGGCAGGAGTCTTCTCATGAAGTTGGCAAAAGCCATGGTTTAGTAGATAAAAGTTCCTACGAATCTCGCATACGCGCAGTTAACTATGCGCTTGAATATGATGATGGTGCGCGACTAGATCGCTACGACCAAGCTGATGTAGTTTTGGTGGGGGTGTCTAGGACAGGCAAAACACCTACCTCGCTATTCCTTGCGCTTCAATATGGGATTTTTACCGCAAATTTTCCAATTACCGACAGTGATTTGGATAATTACAGTTTGCCTCGCGCACTCAAGCCGCACAAAAAGAAACTATTTGGTCTGACGATAAGCGCAGAACAATTGAGTCGAATTCGCGAAGAGCGTCGACCAGGAAGCCCGTACGCCTCTTTGCGAACTTGCCAACGTGAAGTGTCACAAGTAGAAGAATTATTTCAGTTAGAAAATGTTCCTTTCTTAAACGTGACGTCTATTTCTATTGAAGAGATTGCCGCGCAAATTCGTCTAACGCGTGAGCTGGATGAAAAATACATTTAAAGCAGCGGTGTCGATCTAATGAAACTTATACTCTTTGGGTATAATATTGCGTTGCGGAAGATGAAGATAACTCTTATCATCCACGCCTTTTTAATTGGACGCTAGGATTGTTAGTCGATGAGTCAGCAGAATTTTCACCCGGGGCAACGTTGGGTTAGCCATTCAGAATCTGAGTTGGGCCTTGGCATGGTGGAGTCTATAGAAGGACGCCATACCACGATATTTTTTCCAGCGGTTGAAGAAACGCGTGTTTATGCGCTGGATAA
>DUCA01000116.1 GCA_012960055.1 Cycloclasticus sp. | reverse complement strand
CTTAGCTACCCCTAAATCGAAAGCGATATTACGCAAGGAGACTTTATGAATAACCCTATTCAAGACAAACTACTGCAAGCTTACGACACAATGGTTAAACGGCTTCATGATACTGTTGAAACAGCCGAAAAGTTAGCCATTCCAACAATCGATGAAAACATTCAACAAGCTAAGGAGAAAGCGGTTGAGTTGGGCGAACTAACGCGCGAAGAGGCCAATAGGGTAGCCGGCTACTTAAAAAGAGATATTGATGATATTTCCGCTTACCTGCTGGAGACACAAGAAGAGTTTTCTGAATGGTTATCGTTTGAATCCACCCTCATAGAAGGTAAAATAGGCGATTGGCTAAGTTTAGTTGCAGATAAAACTAAACTGCAATGGGATAAACTCAGTTTAGAGGCCGTTAAGGGTCAGCTGTATTATTCAGGTGAAGTAACCGGCCCAGGTACGCTAGAATGCATCGCCTGCGCGCAGGCCTTGAATTTCAAGAAAACCGGCCATATCCCACCATGCCCAAAATGCCATAAAACAGAATTTAAACGTCACAGTAAAAAGGCAAGCAACACATGAATCGAGTTATTTTTAATAAAAAAGGCGGCGTGGGCAAATCGACCATCACCTGTAACCTAGCCGCCATTAGCGCATCAAAGGGCAAAAAAACGCTGGTGATCGATTTAGACACCCAAGGGAACTCGACTCACTATTTACTTGGCTATAGAACCGAAGAACTCGAATCCACGCTAGCTGATTTTTACGCCAGCACGCTCAGTGTCAGCTTATTCCCAAAAGACTTTAGTGAATTCATCTACGAAACTGAGGTACCAAACTTATTCGTAATGCCTTCGCACCCAGACATGGATGGCCTTCACGCAAAGCTTGAATCGCGCTATAAGATATATAAATTAAAAGAAGCCATAGAAGCAATGGATGAGTTCGACAACATCTTTATCGACACACCACCTGCTCTGAATTTTTACACGCGTTCGGCGCTAATCGCTGCAAATAACTGTATTATACCGTTTGATTGCGATGTTTTCTCCAAACATGCGTTATATTCGTTGCTTGACACCGTTAACGAAGTTAAAGCCGACCATAACCCTGATCTTGCTATCGAGGGCATTGTTGTTAACCAATTCCAACGACGCGCAAAACTACCCGCTCAACTTGTCGAGGAACTACTTGTTGATAAACTTAAGTTATTTAAAACCATGATTTCGCCATCGGTAAAAATAAGGGAATCACACAGCGCAAGCCTGCCAATGATTCAATTTGCACCGACGCATAAAGTGACCGAAGAGTTTAAAAGCTTGTACAAAGAACTAAAGAAAAAATGAATTTCCTCACGAAGTATGAGTAACAGAATAAATACAATATAGACCTGATACATAAACACAGAAAGATAGAGATTAGAGCATGAATTATTTAAGGTATTACTTAGGCGCTGTTATTGTCATCACTGGCATTATTGGCTTTATGCTAGGCGGAACTTACGTTTGGCTAGGGTTACTCACTTTCGTCCCCTTATTAATTATTGACATCATCGCGCCTGCTGATTACAAACAACACGATGCATCCATAGAATGGCTCGCCGAACTGCCGCTATACCTTCATTTCTTCCTGATGATTGGCCTGTATGGAGCATTCACCTATTGGATGATGCTAGAACAGCAATCCGCTCAAACAACGCCGATGATTCTACTGATCGGCGCAGCTTTATCATTGGGATGGCTTAGCGCCGTGCCAACGTTACCCGTCAACCATGAACTCATGCACCGTAGAAACCCTATGGGTCGTTTATTCGCGACATTACTAGGTACGTTTTATTTCGACCCAACGCGTGATGTCGCCCACGTCCACACCCACCACATTCACTTGGGAACCGCTAAAGATTCTGACACCTGCCCTCGTGGTTACTCCGTTTATCGTTTTATACCCATTGCGATTTTCGGCAGCTTAAAAGACTTTTTTGAAATGGAAGCCATGCGTTGTAAAAAAACCGGGCGTTCACTGTTCGCTCCAACCGGCCGCATTATGAATGCGGTGACGCAAATTGTTATTTTATTAGGCGTTGTTTTTTGGTTTGCAGGTTCAACCGCTATGATTATTGCCCTAGCAGGTATGTTATTTGGCCGTACGTTAGTTGAGGCATTCAATTACTATCAACACTATGGCCTGGTTCGTGTTGAAGGAAAAAAATATGACTCTCAGCATATTTGGAACCACTTAAAGCCTATCAGTAGAACTGTTTCGTTTGAAATCACCAACCATAATGATCACCATATGGATTCTTACGCGCCCTATTACAAATTAAAACCAAAAGTTGACGGCCCACAAATGCCCAGCCTATTTTTGTGTTTTGTAACGGGCCTGGTTCCCCCTATTTGGTTTAAATACATAGCCAAACCTCGTTTAAAGCACTGGGATTTCAATCATGCTACAGCTGAAGAAAAAGAGCTGGCGCGTGAAGCCAATAAAAAAGCGGGCTGGCCCGATTGGTTAGCAGAATCTGACGCGTAAAAATAATATGAAAAAACTATTTGGCAGCCTGTTTAGCCGTTCTAAAAAAGAGCCTTTATCTGTAACTATTCAACCCACCGGTGAAACGCTTGAAGTCCCCAAAAACCACACCTTGTTACAAACCGCGCTAAACGAAGGTATTAATTTCCCGTACCACTGCACCGTTGGTACCTGTGGCAACTGCCGTTGCAAGCTGATTGATGGCGATGTTAAAGCCATTATGGATTTTTCGTATACCTTATCTGAAGCAGAAATCAGTGACGGTTATATTTTGGCCTGCCAAGCTTTATTAAAATCCGATATCACCATTGAATTAGAGGCCGATGCTCATGCGCCAAACCATGCGCTTGAAACCTACAACGGTAAAATTACCGCAACCAATATGCTGACGCACGACATCGCAGAAGTGACTGTCGAACTTGACCGACCCATTTCATATACCGCCGGCCAATTTGCAGATATTGGACTTGAAGGCTTTAACCGTCATCGCAGTTACTCATTTGCCGCTGCGCCCGTACAGGGCGGCCAAACATCGCTCACTTTTCACGTCCGTAACGTACCCGGTGGCAGCTACACCGAATGGTTGTTTGAAAAAGACCGTGTTGGCGAAGCATTTGAATTACACGGTCCCAGTGGTGCATTCTGGTTACGCACCTGTGAAGCGCCCATTTTAGGCGTTGCTGGAGGCAGCGGCATGGCCCCTTTAAAAGCCATTTTAGACGAAGCCCTCGCCAATAAGATCAAGCGGCCCGTCACCTATTTATTTGGTGCTAGAGCGCAACGTGACCTGTATTGCCTTGAGGAAATGAAAAGCCTGACCGAACAATGGTCAACTACATTTAAATTCGTCCCTGTCTTATCCGATGAACCTGAAGACTCTGATTGGACGGGTAAACGCGGTTTAGTGACGGACTTCATTAACGACGAGACAACGGGCTTTGCCATTTCTGATAGCCACGTGTACCTTTGCGGCCCACCCGGCATGATTGACTCCACACTGGTTAAACTAGAAGAGGCGAACATCAGTCTAGATCACATCCATTACGACAAGTTTTTGGATTCTAGACAGTTAGAAAACTAAGCGCGTTACAAGTCTCTTAACTGATCAACGTCAAAATATTCTTCGGTTACTTTTTCGCCACGATTGTCCCAATCAGGCGTGATTGTTAGAATATTCAGCCGGTTATTAAATTCATTATGAATAGTGACGTGATCCCATTGCGCATCGCCATCGAAGGGTCGCCAAGACCGACTATCATCCCAGGTTCTATAGGGCTTTCCGCGCTGGTCTGACATTTCTTGAAATTGTGCGTAATACAATTCTTGATCAATATACAGCGTACGTTTTTGATACTGATATTGGCCGCTTTTATCCGTAATCTCTAACACCCACACCGGGCGTAACTCCATTTCCATATTGGTCCATGCGCATTGGCTTTCATCCATCGTTGCTGAACGGTAAACGTAACCAGTTTCAGGTGATGACAGAATTAAGCGTTCGCCCAATAATTTATAGTCAAACGTTTTCGTATCTGTTTTTGCCCAATATGCACGCCAATCATCCCATGTGATTTCAAGCCCATAGTACATCGGGTCTTGCGCATCATTGCCCGATAAAATTCGTGTACGGCGCATACTCGGAATAAAGATTTTAAAATCATCGCC
>DUCA01000115.1 GCA_012960055.1 Cycloclasticus sp. | reverse complement strand
GCTTGGGTCGGGCAAGCTCGGCATAATCGAATACTTCACATAAAATAAAATGCTTCCGGCCAAAAGCAGGCCAAATATAAAGGACCATTTGATAGCGATTTTGATGAAGGAGGAAGTTGTTTGAGTCATGCCTTATTGGAATTGAAAACAATTGAATGCTGTGGGCGACAGGGTATTGTATTAGCATTGTGAAGGAAATCACATTAAACATTAACGTAATGAATAACGTTAAATAAAAAAACATAAAAGATTTTAAATCAAGTCTATACTCTAAGGCAGCGCGATTAGTTGTTGATTTTATTGATTGTATTTAAAGTCTTAAGTGTTCGCTGAGTGGTTACAGGGACGGTAATAGAGAAAGGAAAAAAAGGATGTCTTTTTTCAAACGAGTAAACCCAAATGTATTAGGTATTGATGTCAGTACCTCGGCTGTCAAGCTAATCGAATTGAGCAAACATGGCTCGCGTTATCGGGTGGAAAGTTATGCGGTAGCGCCGCTTCCAGAAAATGCGGTCATTGATAATAACTTCGCTGATATTGACGCAATTGGCCAAACGATTAATACGGTTGTTGAACGCTCTGGCACCAAGCTAAAACAAGCCGCCGTAGCCGTTTCAGGCTCTGCAGTTATTACAAAAATAGTCACCATCCCCACGCCAGAAAACGATGAGGAGCTCGAGACCCAAGTCGAGTTGGTAGCAGATCAATACATTCCTTATTCGCTGGATGAAGTTAATTTAGATTTCAGTGTTATTGGCATCAGTGAAAAAAACGCAGGCATGATAGATGTCCAGCTGGCGGCGTCTAGGCGAGAAAATATAGACGATCGTGTGGCGGTGTTAGATATCGCCGGCCTTAAGGCTAAAATAGTTGATGTTGAAGCGTACGCATTAGAAAAAGCATTTGGTCTCTTACGCGGAGCATTACCTGATTATGGGCCACAGGCAACGATTGCAATTGTTGACACGGGGGCGAATGTCACAACCCTTAATATCGTGCATAAAAACAAAGTGATTTATTCACGTGAGCAGGGCTTTGGCGGCAAGCAGTTGACCGAAGAAATTCAAAGGCGTTATGGCTTGTCGTACGAAGAAGCCGGCATGGCTAAGAAACACGGCGGCTTACCCGATAGCTACATTACAGAAGTACTGGATCCATTTAAAGACGTTATGTGTCAGCAAATCGGCCGCTCAATTCAATTTTTCTTTTCATCAGGCTCGCAACGTAGCGTAGATCAAATAATCCTTTCAGGTGGCACGTCATCGTTATTGGGTATCGATGCCTTGCTAGAAGAAAAACTAGGGACACCGACGGCGGTGGCAAACCCCTTTTTTCAAATGACGCTAGCGGCGAAAGTTAAAGCTCAAGCGCTTAATAATGACGCTCCAGCAATGATGATTGCCACGGGGCTGGCATTAAGGAGTTTTGATTAATGACTACGATTAACCTACTTCCTTGGCGCGAAGATCTGCGTAAGCAGAAGCAAGTCGATTTCTTGATATTTCTAGGTGTGGGCGTGGTTGTCTCAATATTAATCATGTCAGTGGTGCACTTTTCGATAGAAAGCATGATTGAAAACCAACAGAACCGGAATCGTTTTGTGCAAAACGAAATATCGGTGTTAGATAAGAAAATCAAAGAAATTAAAGCCTTGGACAAAACAAAGAGTAAATTGCTGGCAAGAATGGAAGTTATTCAACGATTGCAGAGTAGTCGCCCAGAAATTGTTCATATGTTCGATCAATTGGCAAGGACCGTTCCTGAAGGGGTGTATCTGACCAAATTTAGCCAGCGTGGTAAAAATCTGGCGATAGCGGGTAACGCGCAATCGAATACAAGGGTGTCGGCTTATATGCGCAATTTAGAAAAGTCTCCTTGGTTAAAAGGTACAGACTTGAATGTGATTCGTTCGAAAGGTGTAGATGCGAATGGTTTCGCCCTAAAGGTTGCTCAGGCTAAAGTTGGGACGACCACGGAGGGGAAGTAAAATGAATTTAGAAGGCATTAATTGGGATTTTAATGAAGCCGGTAATTGGCCAGCGTCCATTAAGTTAGCGGCAATTGTATTGGTCAGCGTCATATTGATGGGAGCATGGGTGTATTACGACACGCTGGGCCAGCTAGATGACTTGAAAAAAGTTGAGAATAAAGAAGCGTCATTGAAAAAAACGTTTGAAAACAAACAGGCGAAGGCGGTTAATCTTTCAGCGTACAAGCAACAGCTGAACGATATGCAAAAGCAGTTTGGCGCGATGTTACAGCAGCTGCCGAATAAAACTCAAATAGCCGACTTATTGGTTGACGTTTCGCAAGCCGGTTTGGCGAGTGGTTTGGAATTTAGCTTGTTTCAACCTTCGGGCGAAAGGCTTAAAGACTTTTACGCAGAAAAGCCAATTAGGTTAACGGTTGTTGGCAGTTATCACGAGTTCGGCGAATTCGTTAGTAATCTAGCGGCGTTGCCACGAATTGTGACGCTGCATAATGTTTCGCTAACACCGTCAGACAAAAGCGACCGTATGACGATGGACGCAACGGCGAAAACATATCGTTATTTAGATGAGAATGACAAATGATGCGCCCGGTTTTGAACAACACAATAAAATCGACGGCTTTTATTGCGCTACTTGTTGCGGCGACGGGGTGTGCCAGTGAAGAATTCGAAGATTTAAAGGCGTATATCGCACAGGTGAAAACAAACCCTGCAACGCCTATCGAGCCGATGCCGGTGATTAAATCGTACGAATCGTATACCTATGTTTCTGAGGGCTTGAGGAATCCATTTCAAAAAGAACAAGCGCCTCAGCGCTCGGATGAAATGGCGGCGGCTGACGGTCCTGGCCCCGATTTGGACCGAGAAAAAGAAGACTTAGAGGGCTACCCATTAGACACATTTCGTATGGTTGGAACGCTGTCAAGAAATGGCGAGCGTTGGGGTCTGGTAAAAACGAATGATGGCGTGATTTACCGCGTACAAACGGGGAATTATTTAGGCCAAAATTTCGGCAAAATAGTCGGCATACAAGACCAGCAAATTGACCTAGCTGAATGGGTGGCGACAACAGCGGGTAAGTGGCGTGAAAGAGAGGCCTCTTTAGCGCTAGTAGAATAAAAATCAGCTAGGTGAGTGGTTTTCATTCACGGCAACGAAACGTATGCCCATTGGGCATAAAAGTGAGAACGGTTAATGAAACATGTAAATAAGGGAAAATTCATGCACCAGTCAAAAACAAGTGGGTGGGGTATGCCAAAGCAGAAGGCAAAACAATATATGAAAGGGCTGCTTGCTTTGGCATGTTGGCTATCAATGTCGGCGTTATCGGTACAAGCCGCCGTTCTGAAGGATATTCAATTTACCGGCCTAGCGAGCAATAAAGTGCAAATTGAGCTCGCGCTTGATTCTGCGCCGGGCGAGTTAAAAAGCTTTAGTACAGACAAACCAGCGCGAATAGCGATAGACCTCATGGGTGTGAGTAACGGTGCGGGTAAAACAACGATACCCATCAACATAGGTAAAGCGGTTAGCGTAAGGGCGCTGGAAGCGGGCGGTAGAACGCGTGTGGTATTAAATCTTAATGACGTGACGCCATACGCCACAAGAGTTGAGGGCAACAGCGTCTTTTTAACCTTAGGAAATGTGACGGGCACGACAACCGCAAGTGCAACAACGACAGCATCAAGCGCAAAATCGGTCAGTGGCATAGATTTTAGGCGTGGCGAAGAAGGCGAAGGCCGTGTTTTAGTCAGCCTTACCAATACATCGTCTGTTGTTGATGTTAAGCAAGAAGGTAATAAAGTTATCGTTGATATCAAAGACACCGCCTTACCTGCGGAATTAGCCAATAGATTGGATGTATTAGATTTTGCTACACCCGTTAAATCGATTGAGGTCATGCCAAAGGGCGGCGGCACTCGTTTATCTATTGCAGCGATTGGTTCCTATGAATACTCATCGTATCAAATGGATGATTTGTTAACGATTGAGTTCAAGCGATTAACAAAGGAGCAACAAGAACTAACCGCGGACAAGTTCCCGTATACAGGCGAAAAATTATCATTGAATTTCCAAAGCATAGAGGTCCGTTCGGTATTGCAGTTATTAGCAGACTTTACTGATATGAACCTAGTGGCAAGCGACTCGGTGGGTGGCAGTGTCACCTTGAGATTAAACAATGTGCCGTGGGATCAAGCGCTCGATATTATCTTAAAAAGCAAAGGGCTGGCAAAGCGAGTTGTTGGGAATGTCATGATGGTGGGGCCTCAAGCGGAA
The DNA here is from genome assembly GCA_012960055.1 of Cycloclasticus sp. Classification (GTDB taxonomy): domain Bacteria; phylum Pseudomonadota; class Gammaproteobacteria; order Methylococcales; family Cycloclasticaceae; genus Cycloclasticus. The sequence goes on along the minus strand of DUCA01000115.1, from coordinate 20,901 downwards.
GTGGCGGCGCAAGAAAAACTCGAACTGGAAAGTAAACTTCAAATAGAAGCGTTGTCACCTTTAGTAACGGAGTATTTTGAAATAAGTTATGCAAAGGCGGCAGATATTGAAAATATTTTAGGCTCAACTAGCAGTTCCAGTTCCAGTTCCAATACCAATAGGAGTCGTGGCAACGACAATAATGCTAAAAGTAAAAGTAGTAATCAATTGATTTCAGGCAGAGGGTCTGTATCAACAGATTTACGAACAAATACACTTATAGTGCAGGAGACAGCTGAGAATTTGGACGATATTCGTAAGCTTATAAAGAGGCTAGATAGGCCTGTTAGGCAGGTGCTTGTTGAATCTCGAATTGTTATTGCTAATGAAGACTTTACAAGGAATTTAGGTGTTAATTTAGGCTTGAGTGGGGTTGATTACCAGAATGCAAACAATGTAGGTGAAACAACCTTAAGTCTAAATGAGCTAACTGTAGATTTGGGCTTACTGTCTAAGACGGCAGGCGCAAGTTTTACAATTGGAAGAATTGGTAGTGCTCTTTTAGACTTAGAGCTGTCGGCACTTCAGGCTGAATTAAAAGGAGAGGTTCTTTCAAGCCCAAGAGTTGTAACATCAAATCAAGTCGAGGCACAAATTAGTCAAGGTTTGGAAATTCCGTACCCGGTTTTTGATGAAAATGGTAACAAAAGTATAGAATTCAAAAATGCGCTAATTAGTTTAACGGTGACTCCGAGAATAACGCCGGATGATAGAGTTAATTTAGAGTTATTTGTAACTAAAGATAGTGTAGAGAACGTTAATGAAGATGAGCCGCCTATTAATAAACAGAATGTCACTACAACGGTTCTCGTAGAAAGTGGTGATACAGTTGTTTTAGGGGGGGTGTATGAAAGAATTAAGAGTGAGGGTGTAAATAAGGTCCCATTTTTTGGTGATTTACCTGGGGTTGGAAATATGTTTCGAAACAGCATAAAGTCAGATATTAAGAAAGAATTATTATTTTTTGTGACACCAAGAATTCTTAAGGATGACTTAACGGTTAGATAAAGTGGCTTTAATTCAGATGAAAGCGGGGCTTTGCCCCGTTTTTTGTGGGTGTTAATAAGTGTCTGAGAGGTGTGGTGCCTCATGATATAGTTTGATTACTGAGTAATAGAAAATTCAAAAACATGTCGGAGAGAAAAAATATATACCTTGTGGGGCCGATGGCAGCAGGTAAATCAACGGTTGGTAGGTTATTGGCAAAAAGGCTGCGCAAAGAATTTTATGATACGGATGCAGAAATCATTAAATGCACGGGTGTAGAGATTGCTTTAATCTTTGAACTTGAGGGCGAGCAAGGTTTTAGAGCGCGTGAAACGGATAAGCTGCGAAATTTATCTGAATTAAAGGGTGTTGTTGTAGCAACGGGTGGTGGCATCGTTTTAAGAGAAGAGAATCGCGAGCTAATAAAACAAACAGGCCACGTCATTTATTTGCAGTGTTCAGTGAATCAACAATTGAGCCGAACACAATTTGATACGAAAAGGCCTTTGCTTCAAATAGATAATCCAAGAGCAAAACTCGAAGAGCTAATGAAGGCGCGGGCGCCTATTTATGAATCGATTGCAGATGTTGTTATCAGTACAAATAAAACAAACAGCAAACGAGTCATTAAAAACATTCTCGATAAACTAGACATTGGAAATAAGTAACGTGGAATCATTACAGGTGGAGCTTGGTAGTAGAAGTTATCCCATTTACATTGGGGAAGGCCTTCTAGGCCAGATGAGGTTACTAAAAAAACACATCGCATCTACACAAATATTGATTGTTACCAATGAAACGATAGCGCCACTGTATTTGGATGATTTGACGTTACAACTCACGCCAGAATTTGATGTGCAAACGTCCATATTGCCAGATGGCGAAGTTTATAAAACACTGGGCTATTTAAACCATATATTTGATTCGCTATTAGAGACTCGATGTAATAGGCAGGTTACGCTTATAGCATTGGGCGGTGGTGTCATCGGCGATATGACAGGCTTTGCAGCGGCAAGCTATCAGCGAGGGGTTAACTTCATTCAAATCCCAACGACCTTGCTTTCTCAGGTCGATTCTTCGGTTGGCGGTAAAACGGGCGTTAACCATCGATTAGGAAAAAATATGATCGGCGCGTTTTATCAGCCTCAGTGTGTACTAATTGATACGTCGGTATTAACAACGCTACCGGCCCGAGAGTTAAGTGCGGGTTTGGCTGAGGTGATTAAATATGGCGCGATTTGTAGTATTGAATTTTTTGAATGGCTTGAGAAGAACATGGATAAGTTATTATCCAAAGACGTTCACGCGTTGACGCATGCGATTAAAACATCATGCGGAATGAAGGCGGATGTGGTGGCCCAAGATGAGAAAGAGTCGGGCGTACGCGCAACGTTAAATTTCGGTCATACTTTTGGTCATGCGATTGAGACACATATGGGTTATGGCGAATGGTTGCATGGCGAGGCCGTGTCGGTTGGTATGTGCATGGCGGCCGATATGTCGAATAAAATGGGTTGGATAACGGATGCCGATAGTGCGCGTGTTATTCGATTATGTGAGAAGGCTAACCTACCAACGAAAAAACCAGCGGGCATGTCGTCGAGCGATTTCATTAAACACATGAAAGTGGATAAGAAGAATACTTCTGAGTCTATTAGGCTGATTCTATTAAATAAATTGGGCAAAGCGGTGATCCATGATTGTTTAGATGATGTGCAAATCACAAGGGTTATTGATTTATTTGATGAGGTTCAAAGTTAATTCGCTCACAAAATATTTACTCGTGATTCTGATAATAACGGTGCGTTTTCCTCGTCAGAGCGACAGCAACGCCTGGATTAAATTCTTCATTTAATACCCAATGCTCACCAGGCTATCTTGTTAAGAGGGCCCGAGCAATCAAGAAAGTCCTTTTTTATTCGGCAGTTCAAAGATGAAGTAAAGGGTCGCTTTTGAGTGTGCTCTATTACGGCTGAAGTATTGATACAAAGCAACACCCCTTTGCAGGTTTGCGCAGAAGCTTTTGACCCTCTTGAAGGGAATGAAAAGGAAGTGTTGCTTAGGTTTGAAGCATTGTCAAAATCAGGGTAAAAAGTCATCATTTGTGTGGAAGATGCGGGCCAACTGGGTAAGGCGTGCTTTGATTTTCTATTTCAATTGTCAGAAAGCTATGAGTGCATACAGATACTGCTAACCTCGTCAAAAAACTTAGGTGAGTGGGTGGGGTCTCGTTGTTAGTTAATTGACATATAACCTTTTACACAGAAGCAGGCACCGGAGTATGCAAGGCAGCGAGTTAATACGAAAGAGCTTGATGATGTAAATCTCGCAGGGCTTGATGATGTCGTGTTGTTTATTGAAACAGGTGGCTTACCGGGTCGAATTAATGACGTGCTAGATCAAATGCTGCATGTGCCTTTAAGCGCAGATTTACAGCAAGAAAAAACCAGCAAGGGTGTGCCGATATCGTGGATTATCGCTATCGCGGGGGTTGTAGCTACCGTATTGGCTTATAGCTTTTTTTCAGATGCAGAAGAGAGGCTATCAAGTAATGTAATAGCAAAGAAAGAGGGCATTACTGAGCCTAGAGCAAAAGAGCTGCCCGCGTCATTGGGGAAGCTAAAGCCCTGGGTGCGCGGTTTTGTAGTCGTACGCGGCGACTTATATACCGAATAAGCTTGGCTGTCTGTCGGTAAGCACGCCTCCAAATTGAAAAACCCCGCGGTCATTGCTATAATTACTGGCCGACTTGCGCTTGTAGGCCGGCTTTTAAAAATAATTAAGCACAAATAGGTTACCCGAGTGAAACAAACCTCAATCCCGCAAGCGGGTTTATATCATCCTAAGTTTGAGAAAGACAGCTGTGGATTTGGACTTATCGCCAATATTGACGATAAACCAAGCCATTGGTTAGTTAAAACTTCTATTGATTCATTGGCGCGCTTGACGCACCGTGGCGCTATTGCTGCCGATGGAAAATCGGGAGATGGTTGTGGCTTATTGTTAAAAACACCGGAGAAATTTTTTCGTGCTAAGGCCAAAGAATTAGGTGTAACGGCTGCAAAAACGTTTGCAGTGGGTATGGTGTTTCTTAATCAAGATAGCGCTAAAGCAGAACAAGCAAAATCCATACTTAAAGAAGAAATAGAAAAAGAAGGTTTGAACGTTATTGCGTGGCGTGTTGTGCCAACCAATTCAGAGGCTTGCGGCGAACAGTCGTTGGCAACACTGCCGGCCATTGAGCAAGTATTTGTTAATGCCAAAGAAGGAATCGATAACGTTACCTTAGACCGGCACTTATATATTGCTAGAAGGCGTTCAGAAAAACGTATCGAGCCAAATGATGACGTATTTTATGTTGCCAGCATGGCGTCAAACGTTATTTCCTACAAAGGCTTGGTGATGCCCGAATTTTTGCCAGTTTTTTACTTAGATTTGAAAAACCCAGCGCTAGAAAGCTCGCAGTGCGTGTTCCATCAGCGCTTTGCAACCAATACCTTCCCGCAGTGGCGTTTGGCGCAGCCGTTTAGATTCTTAGCGCATAACGGTGAAATTAACACTATCAGCGGCAATAGAAACTGGGCGCAAGCGCGCAGTTTCACGTTTGAAACGCCGTTAATTCCGAATATGGACGATATTCGTCCGTGGGTATCATCCGTTGGCTCAGATTCAAATAGCTTAGACAACATGGTGGATGGTTTAATCGCCGGTGGCATGGACATCTTCCGTGTTATGCGTCTGTTGGTCCCACCCGCGTGGCAGAATGTGCATACCATGGATTCAGACTTGCGTGCATTCTATGAGTATTCATCCATGCACATGGAGCCTTGGGACGGACCGGCCGCTATCGTATTAACTGATGGACGCCACGTTGCCTGTTGCTTGGATCGCAACGGCTTGCGCCCAGCGCGTTACGTGATTACTAAAGATCGTCATATCACCTTGGCGTCTGAAGTGGGTGTATACGACTACAAACCTGAAGACGTGGTTAGCAAGGGTCGTTTAAAGCCGGGTGAAATGTTGGCAGTCGACACCCAAGAAGGCGAAGTGATTGAGCCTAAAGATATTGATGACCGCTTAAAGTCACGCCAACCCTATAAAGCATGGTTAGTGGAGCATTCAAAGAAATTAAGCGCAGCTAGCAATGACACCCCGTTGACATTGTTGCCGTTTGATAAAGAAACGTTAAAGGTGCACGAAAAGCAGTACCAGCTGACGTTCGAAGAGCGCGACCAAGTACTGAAAGTATTAGCTCAGGCTGGGCAAGAAGCGATTGGTTCAATGGGCGATGATATTCCTATGCCGGTTTTATCTAGAAAAATTCGTAGCCCTTACGATTATTTCAGGCAACAGTTCGCGCAAGTAACGAATCCACCCATTGACCCCTTGCGAGAGCAAGTGGTGATGTCGTTGATGACCAGTTTCGGTGGCGAAAAGAATTTATTTGAAGAATCAGCTGAGCTCGCGCACCGCTTAGAAGTGGCCTCGCCCGTCTTGTCAGCATCAAAATTAGATGCACTGTTGTCGAACGACGATGAAGCTTATAAAAGCACGGTTGTCAGTTTGCAGTATCAATCGCAGGAAGTCTCTTTAGAGCAAGCTGTGCAGCGGATTTGTGAACAGGTCGAGCAAAAAGTTCGCGAAGGTCACGTCGTTATCGTATTGAGTGATCGTGGCTTGCAGAAGGACACGTTACCGGTACATGCATTGTTAGCAACGGGTGCGGTTCATCATCACTTAGTTCAGGTAGGTTTACGTTGCCAAGCGAATATTGTTGTTGAATCTGCGACAGTTAGGGACCCTCACCATTTCGCGACACTCATTGGCTATGGCGCAACGGCTGTTTGTCCGTACCTTGCGTATGAAACATTAGCCGACATGGTTGAAACTGGTGATATCGAAGGAATCGAAGAGGAAACGGTTGCCAAAAACTACCGCAAGGGCATTAACAAAGGCCTGTACAAAATTATGTCCAAAATGGGCATTTCAACGATTGCTAGTTACCGGGGTTCGCAGTTGTTTGAAATTGTCGGCCTCCAGACAGAGATCGTTGATGTTTGCTTTAAAGGAACGACAAGCCGCATTCAAGGAGCGGGTTTCAATCAGTTAGAAGATGAGCAAAAGCAGTTGTCCAAACTGGCTTGGAATGCTCGGAAGAGCACAGAACAAGGTGGCTTGTTGAAGTATGTGCATGGTGAGGAATATCACGCGTATAACCCTGATGTTGTTAATTCATTGCAACAAGCCGTACGCACTGGCGATATTAATCAATACCGTATTTATGCTGACGAGGTGAATAACCGACCTGCGGCATCAATGCGCGATATGTTCCGTTTGAAGTTAGATGATGCTAAACCAATAGCCATAGACGACGTAGAACCGGCAGAAAACATGTTTCAACGGTTTGATACGGCGGCCATGTCATTGGGCGCACTATCACCCGAAGCACATGAAACATTGGCTATCGCAATGAACCGATTGGGCGGACGCTCAAACTCTGGTGAAGGCGGTGAGGATCCAATCCGTTTTGGCACAGAAAAAATATCAAAAATTAAGCAGATTGCCTCAGGGCGATTTGGTGTTACGCCGCATTATTTAGTGAATGCGGATGTGTTACAAATTAAAGTCGCACAAGGCGCTAAACCAGGTGAAGGTGGACAGTTGCCGGGTGATAAAGTGAATGAAATGATTGCGACCTTGCGTTATTCAAAGCCAGGGGTTGCGTTAATTTCACCACCGCCGCACCACGATATTTACTCAATTGAAGATTTGGCGCAATTGATTTTCGACTTGAAGCAAGTCAACCCAGAGGCTTTGGTGTCGGTGAAACTAGTGTCCGAAGCGGGCGTGGGCACCATCGCCGCGGGCGTCGCCAAGTGCTACGCTGATTTAATTACCATTGCTGGATACGACGGGGGTACAGGTGCAAGCCCATTAACGTCCGTACGTTATGCCGGCGCGCCTTGGGAGTTGGGTTTAACGGAAACGCATCAAATCCTGTTGGCAAATGATTTAAGAAGCAAAGTTCGCTTACAAACAGACGGTGGTTTAAAAACTGGCCTAGACGTGATTAAAGCTGCCATTTTAGGCGCGGAGAGCTTTGGTTTTGGTACCGGCCCAATGGTTGCGATGGGGTGTAAATACCTACGTATTTGTCACCTCAATAACTGCGCAACGGGTATCGCCACGCAAGATAATGTACTGCGGATGAAGCACTACCACGGCGAAGTAGAGTACGTAATGAACTACTTCCGTTTCTTGGCGCAAGAAGTGCGTGAGTGGTTGGCTAAACTAGGCTTTGAGAAGCTTGAAGACATTATCGGCAGAACGGATTTATTAGAACAAGTTGAAGGCGCAACGGATAAACAGCGTGGCCTCGATTTGCAAGCGATCCTGGATTACATCCCTGGTAATGAAAACAAAGTGCAACACTGCATTACGCCGCAAAATGACCCGTTTGATAACGCGGAGTTTGCCGAAGCGATGGTGGTTGACGTGTTACCTGCGATTGAAGCGAAATCCGGCGGAACATTTAATTACGAAATTGGCAATATTCATCGTTCAATTGGCGCACGCTTATCAGGCGAAATTGCCAAACGTTACGGCAATAAAGGCATGAGTGACGCACCTCTGCAGATTAACTTCACCGGTTCTGCTGGTCAAAGCTTTGGTGTTTGGAATGCGGGTGGTTTAAATATGACCCTAGAAGGCGATGCCAACGATTACGTTGGCAAAGGTATGGCGGGTGGCAAGTTAGTTCTAAAATCACCCAAAGGCAGTGTCTTTAAAAGCCATGAAACAACCATTATGGGCAATACCTGTCTATACGGTGCGACCAGCGGTAAAGTATTCGCAGCTGGTTTGGCGGGTGAACGGTTTGCTGTTCGAAATTCAGGTGCGACAGCCGTTGTTGAAGGTATTGGCGACCACGGTTGTGAATACATGACCGGTGGTATCGTCGCTGTATTAGGCGAAGCGGGTATTAACTTTGGTGCGGGTATGACAGGTGGTTTTGCATTTGTCTTAGATGAATCACGCACATTTGTTGATAGGTACAATCATGAACTGGTTGAAATTCATCGTGTACACACCGAATCAATGGCGGAACATCGTCAATATTTACGCAGTTTGATTGAAGAATTTGTTGCGGAAACAGGTAGCCCTAGAGGCCAAGATATACTCGATAACTTTGCTGATTATGTGCATAAATTCTGGTTGGTTGTGCCTAAAGCGGCCGATGTTAAATCCTTATTAGACTCATTAAGCTCAGAAGCAGCTTAACGTACAGAGATATAGAATAAATGGCTAATAATTTTCAATTTGTTAACGTTCCTCGTATTGATCCAGTAAAAGTTCCAGCTGGACAAAGAAAGCAAGAATTTAAAGAGATTTATGGAGAGCTTGACGCGACACAAGCGGCAGATCAAGCTGATCGCTGTCTACATTGCGGTAACCCATATTGTGAATGGAAGTGTCCAGTACATAACTATATTCCAAACTGGCTAAAGTTAATTGCCGAAGGAAAATTAATTGAAGCGGCTGAAATGTCGCATAAAACCAATTCATTGCCTGAAATTTGTGGTCGTATTTGCCCGCAAGATAGGTTGTGTGAAGGTTCTTGTACACTAAATGATGAATTTGGCGCAGTAACGATTGGTTCCATAGAAAAATATATCTCCGATGAAGCGTTCAAGCAAGGCTGGCGTCCAGACCTTTCTGCTGTTGTCAGTACGGGTAAGCGCGTGGCGATTATTGGCGCGGGTCCCGCAGGCTTAGGTTGCGCCGATATTCTAGCGCGCAATGGCGTAAAGCCCATTGTTTTTGACCGTTATCCCGAAGTGGGTGGCTTGTTAACCTTTGGTATCCCGCCGTTTAAATTAGAGAAAGACGTTGTGAAGAATCGCCGCGAAATTCTAGAAGGCATGGGCGTTGAGTTTGTACTTGGGACTGAAATTGGTAAAGACGTTCCTTTCCAGCAATTACTAGATGAGTACGATGCGGTATTCCTCGGTATGGGCACCTATAAGTATATGAAAGGGGGCTTCCCTGGTGAAGATCTAGAAGGCGTGTATGAAGCGCTCCCATTTTTGGTGTCAAATATTAATCGAGTGATGGGTTTAGAAGGCGTAAACACCATCATGGGTGACAAGTTCATCGACATGAAAGGCAAGCGAGTTGTTGTACTGGGTGGTGGCGATACCGCGATGGATTGCAACCGTACGAGTATTCGACAAGGCGCACAAGAAGTGATGTGCGCTTACCGTCGTGACGAAGAAAATATGCCGGGTTCACGTCGCGAAGTAGAAAATGCGAAAGAAGAAGGCGTTAACTTCCTTTGGAATCGTCAGCCGATTGAGGTTGTTGGTACCGATAAAGTTGAAGGCATTAAATTTGTGACAACAGAACTCGGTGAGCCGGATGAACGTGGCCGCCGTCGCCCTGTTGTGGTGCCGGGTACAGAAGAAATTGTAGCGGCAGATAACATCATCGTTGCGTTTGGTTTTCAACCGAGTCCGATGCCTTGGTTTGCCGATTATGGCATTAGTCTTGATGATCGTGGCCGCGTGATTGCACCCTCTGATAGTAGCTATGCATTCCAAACGAGCAATGAAAAAGTATTTGCTGGTGGTGATATGGTACGAGGCTCCGACCTCGTTGTTACCGCTGTATATGAAGGCCGTGAAGCAGCTCAAGGCATTCTAGATTATCTAGACGTCTAGATAGTCACTTAACGGAAGCCTAGACATGTCGATTTTAAAGAACGATTTAATACTAAGAACTCTCCGTGGTGAACAAACAGAGCGCACGCCGGTATGGATGATGCGCCAAGCGGGGCGTTATTTGCCAGAATACAGAGCAACCCGTGCGGAAGCCGGTAGTTTTTTGGATCTTTGTAAAAATGCGGAATTGGCTTGTGAGGTAACATTGCAGCCGTTAGAGCGTTATCCATTAGATGCGGCTATTTTATTCTCCGATATTTTGACAATTCCCGATGCCATGGGTTTGGGTTTATATTTTGAAGAAGGAGAGGGCCCACGTTTCGAGCGCACAGTTCGAACAGCTGCGGATGTCGATAAATTATTCGTTCCAGACCCAAATCAAGAACTGCAATATGTAATGAATGCTGTTTCGACCATTAAAAAGGGTTTGAATGGTCGCGTGCCACTTATAGGTTTTTCCGGTAGCCCGTGGACATTGGCGTGCTACATGGTTGAAGGTAGTGGTAGTAAGAACTTCGCGAATATTAAGCGCATGATGTATGACACACCTGAAGTCATGCATCGTTTATTGGAGATTGTTAGCCAATCAGTGATCAGTTACCTACAAGCACAAATTGAAGCGGGCGCTGAAATTGTCATGGTGTTTGATACTTGGGGTGGCAATTTAAGCACTCGTGATTATGAAACTTTCTCACTCGCGTATACTCGAAAAATCGCGCAGGCTCTTCAAGCGTCTAACCCAACGATTCCACGTATGTTATTTACCAAAGGCGCAGGTGTTTGGTTGAAACCGATGTCAGAAGCGGGTTACGATGGCTTAGGTGTGGATTGGACAACCGATTTAACCTTGGCGCGTGAACTAACGCAAGATAAGGTTGTATTACAAGGTAACTTAGACCCCACGAGTTTATATGCAAGTCCCGACACCATTCGTCAAAAAGTACGTGATGTATTAGCCGATTATGGCCATGGACATAAACATATTTTCAATTTAGGTCACGGTATCTTGCCGGACATCAACCCAGAACATGTAACGGCGTTTATTGATGAAGTACACGTTAGTAGTCCGGCGTATCACCTATAGTGTTGAGTTGGCTCTTTTGACGAATAACCTGAATAGCTCCTTTTAGCTGTTTAATTTTAGCCGCATACTTGCCAACGCGCCCAGCAGAAGATTTAGCAATATCATTCAGCAGGTTTTCTGATTCATCTAAATGCTTTAGCCAATCAGTGCGTGTGCTTGTATTAACTCTAATCTTGGATTTCGTGGATTAAGGCTAATGCCGCTATCCACGGCAGTTAATGCACCAACAAAGCGGCTCTATTTTATACGAATAGCAAATAAGTGCACGAGTGACTAATATCGATCCGGCCCTTTGCCGTTCGGTTTTTTTAATCAATGCTTGCAACCAATCGCTCACGTCACCGGCTTTAGATAAGCAGCGTTCATTACCGGACATAAGGCATTTAATCACAACATCTAAGACGCGAATACGCCTGGCTCAAATAGGATTATCGTGAATGGTTTCTTTAAAAGACTGCGGGCAGCCGAGGTCTTCTAGTGTAAGAATATCCACAGGAATGGTTCTAAATACCGCCGATTCGCCACGGTCTTGATTGAAGGCGTTAACACGAAGATGCGCGGTGCCGGGTAACTCAAACGAGAAATCGACTTCGAGAAATTCTTCAAAATCTCGACATTTTTTATCGTTCATGATGCCATGAATCATCGCGCAAACTTCTTTGTGTTCAAGCCCTGGCATATTGATACGACGTATGTCACCATCAACACGGAACATTGGCGGCAGTCCGGCTGAAAGGTGTAAATCAGATGCGTTGTTTTTTTATACTGAAAGCTAATAAATCTGAAATATCCATGTTTAAAATCCGTTTTAACGTGGGGGTATTCGTTTATTTGTATAATGCCATATCAAGTAAACAACACTAACGTTGGATCAAGTGAATCGACTTATCATTTAGTATAGACACGAATTGAAATAATGCCTTTTTTATTGCAACGATATTTTTCTCAACAGCATTGGGTTGCCACCTTGCAAGAACAAGCAGGCGTGAAGCCGGTTAGGTTGTTGGCAGTGAGTAAAACGAGACCGGCTGAGGATGTAGCTGTTTTGTATAAAGCGGGGCAGCGTGATTTTGGTGAAAATTATTTGCAGGATGCGCTAGAAAAGCAACGTGCTTTGGCGCACCTTGATATTGTATGGCACTTTATTGGCCCAATTCAATCGAATAAAACGCGGGATATTGCGCGTTACTTTAGTTGGGTGCACAGTGTTGATCGGCTGAAAATAGTGAAGCGCTTAAGTGAGCAGCGGCCCATAACCATGCCGCCTTTGAATATTTGTTTGCAAGTTAATGTTGATGAGGAAGAAACAAAGGCTGGCCTGAGATTAGAAGAACTGTCAGACATTGTCCGGCCGATCTTGGCGCTGGAGAATATAAAATTGCGTGGATTAATGGCCATTCCCAAGGCGGATAAAACAGTGGTCGAGCAGCGTAAATCATTTAAAAAGGTGAGGAATGCGTTGGCCGAGATAAATCAGCGATTTGATTTGACCTTGGATACCTTGTCGATGGGCATGAGTGGCGATTTAGCATCAGCAATTGCCGAAGGCTCTACCATGGTGAGAGTGGGGACGGCGATTTTTGGTGTTCGCGTTGCTAAAAGTAAGGTTTAATACGGCTATATTTTAATTTTTAATTGAGCGGAAAAATGAATACACAACATATTGGTTTTATTGGCGGCGGCAACATGGCAAGCAGCTTAATTGGTGGTTTGGTTAGTAATGGTTATCCAGCGGATAAGATTACGGTGTCGGATTTAGACGCTCAAAAATTGACTTATTTAAGCGACACATTTGGCGTCAATAATACGCAAGATAGTAGCGTTTTAGCACTGGACGTTGATATTTTAGTGTTAGCGGTTAAGCCGCAACATATGCAGTCCGTTGCCGAATCTGTGAGTGAGTCGTCGCAAAAGAAAAAGCCAGTGGTGGTGTCTATTGCGGCGGGGATCCGAGTGGAAGCGATGGAGCGCTGGTTAGGTGGCAAGGTGCCGATTGTACGTTGTATGCCGAATACGCCGGCGTTGGTGAAAACCGGTGCAACGGGATTGTATGCTAATGAGTTTGTTAGCGACGATCAAAAAGATCAGGTTGAGTCATTATTACGCGCAGTAGGGGTGACGGTTTGGCTGGGTACTGAAAGTGAGCTGGATGCGGTAACGGCGTTGTCGGGTAGCGGGCCAGCGTATTTCTTTATGATGATGGAATCGCTTGAAGCTGCTGCGATTGATGCCGGCTTGGACCAAAAGACCGCGCAATTGTTGACCCAAGAAACGGCGCTAGGTGCGGCGAAAATGGCGTTGGCATCGAGCGAATCGGCCGGTGTGTTGCGAGAAAGGGTGACGTCGCCTGGTGGTACAACTGAACGAGCATTGAGGGTGATGAGCGAGCGCGGATTGGCGGATATTTTCAAACAGGCGGTGTTGGCGGCTAGAGATCGCTCTATTGAATTGTCCGATGAACTAGGAGGCAACTAATGCCGGCAGGATATTTATCTAATCCGCTTATGTTGATCGTAAATACGGTGATTGGCGCGTATATTTTCGTGTTGATTTTGCGCATGTTACTGCAGTACTCCGGTGCTGATTGGCGCAACCCGGTGTCGAGTTTTATTATTAAGGTAACTCAAGCGCCGCTGAAGGCGTTAAAGCCGATTTTTCCAACGATTAAATATGTTAATTTGTCTGCCTTAGCTTTAGTGTTGGCGCTGCAAATGGCATTAGGCCTTATGATGGTGATGGGGCAGCCGAACGCGAGTCTCTGGATGATTTTTATTTGGAGCCTGACCGAAGTTATTAGCAATATTATTAATGTTTTTATCTACAGTATTTTTGCGACGGTGATTTTAAGCTGGATTAGTCCAAGCGCGCATAATCCCGTGGTTGAGCTGTTGTATAAAATCACAGAACCGGTGCTGAAGCCTTGTCAACGTTTGATTCCGCCGATGGGTGGGTTTGATTTGAGCCCGATGGTGGCATTGCTCGGTTTGCAAGTGTTAAAGATGCTGGTGTTGCCGCCCCTTTTCGCGCTGATGTAAAAACGCTTAGTGGCAAAGCCTTGTTTGTATGTCGTCTGATTATTATTCTTGGCAAGGCGATACCTTAACCTTTAATGTATTTTTGCAACCGGGCGCGAGTAGAAATGCGCTGCTTGGTCTGCACGATAACGCCGTCAAAATTGCACTCACCTCCCCGCCGGTTGATGGTGAGGCGAATAAGCAACTTATCCAGTTTCTTGGAAAATTATTTCGGGTGAAAAAATCGAGCATTGCCATTATTTCCGGCGAGCGTAATCGCCGTAAGCGTATTAGCGTGTGTCAGCCGTCACAGTGGCCAGAAGGATTTTTTAAATGATCACCCTTATGCTGACGAACGCGTAGGGAAATTAGCGCTTTTCAATAACCGGTGGTTGATGAAATGAATCTAAACAGACCACTTGGCCGTTACGATTTGTGGAAACAATCAATGGTCAAGGCGATTAATGAATAGGCAGTCTTTCCGTTATCGACAAAACAAACAGCAAGAAAAAGATGGGCAAGCGAAGGCTCGATGCCTTGCAAACAATCTTGACTGATATTCAACCGCCTAGCGTGGCGGTTGATGTAAGCGAATGACTGCCGTTGGCCGTTAGTTAGCGATAAAGATTAAATCCCAAACACCATGGCCCAGCCGTAAACCGCGATTTTCAAATTTAGTTAGCGGCCTGTAATTGGGGCGTTCGGCGTACCCCGTTTTAATTGAGTTAGCAAACCCGCTGTGCGCGTTTAGCCTGTCCATCATATGTTCAGCGTAATTTTCCCAATCGGTTGCTGCGTGAAAGCTACCGCCCGTTTTTAACTTTGCATGGATCAGGTCTAAAAATGTTGTTTGCACGATGCGGCGTTTATGGTGGCGTTTTTTATGCCAAGGATCTGGGAAGAACAGTTGTACGCAGTCGAGACTGTGGTCTGGGATAGCGAGTTGTAGGACATCAATGGCGTCGGTATCAAAGACACGAACATTACGCAGTTCTTTTTCTAATACGCGTCGTAACAAGTGGCCAACGCCGGGGCGATGCACTTCAATGCCGATGTAATTTCTATCTGGGTTATTCGTCGCCATGTCCACCAAGCTTTCGCCATTACCAAAACCAATTTCCAGCGTGATGGGGTTGTCGTTAGCAAATAATTCAGTAGGGTTTATGGGTGTGCCGGCATCAAGCCCAAAAGTTGGCCATGCGGTTTTAATGGCGGTTTCTTGACCGGGCGTTAAGCGGCCCTCGCGCTTAACGAAACTTCGTATGCGGCGCAAAAAATTTGGGTTATTATCAGTCACGCTTAATTGAGTATGGTTAGATTAAGCCATCCAGTGGCGAGGAAGCGGAGGCATAGCGGCGCCGAGGCATACGACCCGCCAAGAAGGCTTCGTGGCCTGCTTGCACGGCTTTTTTCATCGATGATGCCATAAGCACAGGGTTGTTTGCGTGGGCAATGGCAGTGTTCATTAAAATACCATCACAGCCTAATTCCATGCCAATCACCGCGTCAGATGCGGTGCCAACGCCAGCGTCCACAATGATGGGGACATTAGCGTTTTCAATGATGGTTAGGATGTTATATGGGTTGCGAATACCGAGACCTGAACCAATCGGTGCGGCAAGTGGCATCACGGCGACACACCCCATTTCTTCTAGGCGTTTGGCGATAATGGGGTCATCGTTGGTATAGACCATCACGTCAAAACCTTCCTTAACTAAAATTTCAGCAGATTCTAAGGTTGCGGTAATATCGGGGAAGAGGGTTTTTTTATCGCCCAAGACTTCAAGCTTAACGAGCTTATGTCCACCGAGTAATTCACGCGCAAGTCGGCATGTTCTCAGCGCGTCTTTGGCCGTAAAGCAGCCAGCAGTGTTGGGCAAAATGGTGTATTTATCGGGCGAAATAACGTCGAGCAAGTTTGGCTCGCCTGGGTTTTGGCCGATATTGGTACGACGAATGGCGACGGTAACAATTTCGGCGCCACTCATTTCGATGGCCGCTTTTGTCTCCGCCATGTCTTTATACTTGCCAGTGCCGACTAATAAGCGGGATGAAAAAGTTTGACCAGCAACGACAAACTCGCCGGGTTGGCCACCACCAATAGCTTGAACAACTTCCACAGTATCGCCTTCTTTGAGTTGAATGGTATTGAATTGATCAGTGGGTTTAATCTCTTCGTTTAGCTCAATAGCAATGCGTTTGCCGAATAAGCCCATCTGTTTAATGAGTTGTTCAAGCGTTGCGCCGTTTTCGCACGAAAGATTGTTACCGTTAACCTGAATATCCATAAAAATATCTAATCGTTTGCCGTGTCAATATGGCCTTCACGGCGAGCGCGAACAGCGGCGGCTAATTCTTCAAGCAGTTCAACGCTGCTGTCCCAATCGATACAGGCGTCGGTAATACTTTGGCCGTAGACAAGTTCTTGACCTGCAACCTGGTCTTGGCGACCGGCTACCAAATGGCTTTCGATCATCACGCCACTGATGCGTAGGTCGCCGCCAGCAATTTGTCCGGCGACATCGCTACCCACAATCATTTGGCGCTCGTGTTTTTTGCTGCTATTGGCGTGACTGAAATCAATCATCAGATGCAGGTTAACACCGGCTTTGCCTAGTTCGTTAGCCGCGGATTCAACGCTTTCCGCGTCATAATTTGGGGCTTTTCCGCCGCGTAAAATCAAATGACAATCTTCGTTACCCGCTGTTTTGAAGATGGCTGAGCGACCTTGCTTGGTGACCGATAAGAAATGATGGGGGCGTACTGCCGCGCCAATCGCGTCAATGGCAACTTTAATCGTACCATCGGTGCCGTTTTTGAAGCCAACGGGGCAAGATAAACCAGAGGATAACTCGCGGTGAGTTTGGCTTTCGGTGGTTCTTGCGCCAATCGCGCCCCAAGCGATTAAGTCAGAGATGTATTGAGGCGTGATCAAATCCAGATACTCAGTGGCCGCGGGCACTCCTTGAGAATTAAGGGTCAGGAGTAATTCACGCGCTGTGTGTACGCCTTTATTGATATTGAAACTTTCGTCAAGATCTGGGTCGTTGATTAAGCCTTTCCAGCCGACAGTGGTTCTCGGTTTTTCAAAATACACCCGCATGACGATAATTAAATCATCGGCAAGGCGGTCTATGTAGGGCTTGAGACGAGAAGCGTAATCCAGTGCCGCGACGGTGTCATGAACTGAACAGGGACCGATTACCACGAGTAAGCGATCGTCTTCACCGTGAAGCACGTTGTGAATGGCTTTCCTTGCTGTAGCCGTTGTGGCGGCAGCGGTCTTGCTAATAGGCAATTCTTGGTGAAGTTTGTCAGGCGAAATGATTTCCTGAGTGCTTAAAATGCGGGTGTCGTCGGTTTGAATTGTGCTCATGTTAAAGTCCATTGCTTGAATACGTTAATAGCGTATTCGGTAAAAATTGTAAAAGGTTGGAAATAATACATCTAATCGTTTGATTTTGCCTGCTATTTCTCTTCAAATTAGCCAACTAATTTTATTTTTTGATAAACAAGAATAGATGCCTGAGGGCCTGAGGTTTTTAAGTGGCCACTTGTTCACTACGGGTCTTTGCTTCGTTTATCTCTAAACTCGACAGGACGTCATATGAGTTCAGCGTCATTGCTCGAAAAAACCGCCCAAACTATTAAGGCGGATAAGCCATTACTGCCTGCGGCACCCGAGGTCAGCGTGAAAATTCTTGCGGTGATGAACAAGCCCAATTACAACGTTAAATTGAGCGCAAAGATGATTAAAAATGATGCGGGACGGTCTGCTTATAGCGTAAAAACAGCGACTAGTTTGCGCTTTTTAACGCCCAATCCACCGAAAGACTTAGAGGGCGCGATGGCTCGAATGGGGATGCGCGAAACCTATTATCTTTCAATCCCTTTATACCGCGCTTTGTTTTTAAGTCGGCGAATAAAGCGGGACAGAAACTACTTCACGCCGCACACAAATTGGCTGTCATTGCTTTTTTCTTAGCCCGTCGGGCTGAAAAAGATTCAGCCAAGCCCAACGCCGTTAGCGGGCTTGTTACAAGATATCGGCGTGCCCGCCATTGGATGAAATTCCTGCATTGGCCAAGTTGAACCTAGATCCCGATGGCAGATTGCAAATACTGATTGATTCTCAGTAAGAAAGCAATGAGATTCAACGATTGCTTGGCGCTTAAGAGTGAGCGTTTTTTGGCGTTAGATTTTGTTAAGATAATTTGTACTCAGCACGGTGATGTGTTGTTGAAAAGAAAAGGAAATTTCTCATGGGTAAACGTATAAAAATTTTAGTTGGCTTGGTTTTCATTATTGTTGTCGCTGTCATTGCGCTACCAGTGTTGATTGATCCGAATGACTATAAAGAAGAAATTCAAGCGGCGGTAAAAGAGAAAACGGGTCGGGATTTGTCCATTAATGGTGATTTGAGCCTCTCTGTTTTTCCGTGGATTGGTGTGGGCATCAATGACGTTAGTTTGAGTAATGCAAAGGGTTTTAAAGCCGAGTATTTTGCAGAAATTAAACAGGCAAAGGTGAAAGTTAAGCTCTTGCCTTTACTCAGCCAGCAAGTCGAAGTCAGTACGGTTGTTTTAAAAGGCATGCGCTTAAATCTCGCTAAGAATAAGGCTGGGCGGTCTAACTGGGATGATATGGCGCAATCGTCAGATAAGGATTCTCAGCAGTCAGCGAGCGTGAAAGGCGGCGCAGCGCCCAGTGCGGCGATGGGCGCAATAGCTATAGGCGGCCTACATATAGTGGATGCAAATATTACTTGGCATGATGCAAGCCAAGGCGAAAAATATAGCCTCGCAGATTTAGACCTAACGACCGATGCTTTATCGCTCGGCCAGCCAATGGGCATTGAGTTGGCGTTTACGGTTGACAGTAGCAAGCCGAAGGCGACGATTCGCTTAAAGTTGGATGCCGATTTAGTTATTAATTCGACCTTGAATACGTTTGATTTCCAAAGTTTGACGATGGCGATTGATGCCGTGGGTGATCCGGTGCCAGACGGCGCAATGAAAATGGATATCGCCAGTCATTTGATTGTAGATTTAGCCGACGCGGGAAGCTTAACGCTGAACCTATTGAGTATTAAATTTGATGATTCCACACTGTCTGGACAGGCATCGGTTAATAATTTCGCACAGCCCGCGGTTAAGTTTGATTTAACCGTCGACACGATTAATGTGGATCGCTATTTGCCTAAAGCGACTACTGACAGCGGCCAAAGTAAAAAAAGAACGACCGTTCCACCCGCTGCGGCAGTGGTGTTGATACCGCTGCAAATAATCCGTGGGTTGAATATAGATGGCGTATTTAACGTTGGGGCATTGGTTATTAATGGTTTAAAAGCGCAACAAGCCAGCGTCAACGTGCTGGCAAACAATGGCGTGCTTAAATCGGAGCAAAGCATTAAGAAATTTTATAGCGGCAGTTACGCCGGCACAACGGTTGTTGATGCGCGTCAAAACACAGCTAAAATTACCGTCAAAGAGAAGGCGACAGGGATTAATGTTGAGCTCTTGTTAATTGATTTATTAGGTGAATCACCGATAGCGGGTGTGGCCAATATAAAAGCCGATTTAACGACGCGTGGTAATACGGTGTTAGCATTTAAATCAGCGTTAAATGGCACAGCAGAATTTAGTTTTAATGATGGTACCGTCACGGGGGTTGATGCGGGCGCGCTGATGAAGCAAGCGCAGGCGGTCTTAAACGGTGATTTTGCGGCAGCGTTCGCGGAAGGCGCGGGTAAGACCGCTTTCTCAGAAATGTCAGGCACGGTACGAATGACCAATGGTTTGGTTAATAATAATGATTTGCTTGTAGCGACACCCTGGGTAAATATCAAAGGAGCGGGTACAGCACACCTTGTGAGTGAGAAAATCGACTACCAACTAACGTTACAAAGAACAAAAGCGTCAAGCGTGGAAGAAGCGGATTCAGAGGACATAAAAAACATGCTAATTCCGGTGAATGTAGCGGGCACGTTCAATAACCCTAGCATCAGCTTAGACGTTAAATCGATGGTTATGGAAAGCCAAAAAGCAAAGATTGAAGAGAAAAAGCAAGAATTAAAAGACATTTTTAACAAAAAGATTGATGAAAAATTGAAAGGCAAAGTGGGTGATTTATTAAAAGGACTGTTTTAACCGATCAATTTAAAGAGCGCGACATGGAGCCTGAGAAATTTCAGTCTCAGGTTTTAAATTGGTACGATCAGCACGGTAGAAAAGATTTGCCGTGGCAACAAACGCCCACGCCCTATCAGGTTTGGTTGTCGGAAATCATGTTGCAACAAACCCAAGTGGCAACGGTTATTCCTTATTTTCAGCGCTTTCTTAAGCATTTCCCAAGCGTGGAGTGTTTGGCGAACGCATCGATAGATGACGTGTTGCACTTTTGGTCGGGCTTAGGATATTACGCACGGGCACGCAATTTATACAAAACAGCCAACATTGTCGTTAATGAATATCAGGGCTTGTTCCCGACAAGTTTAGTTGACTTGATTGAATTGCCAGGAATAGGGCGTTCAACCGCCGGCGCTATCGCAAGCCTGGCGATGGGGCAATCGACGGCCATTCTTGATGGCAACGTGAAGCGTGTTTTATGCCGTTACTTTGCAATACAAGGTTGGTCGGGTAGCGCGGCAACGTTAAAAAAACTCTGGGCGTTATCCGAGCAGTCAACGCCAGAAAATAGAGCCGGAAATTACAATCAGGCGATGATGGATTTAGGCGCCACGGTCTGTACTCGTTCAAAACCACGTTGTGATGATTGCCCGCTAAAAGAAAGTTGTTTGGCGCTTAAACACGGCCTAGTTTCGCTACTACCGACACCCAAAAAACGCACAAGTTTGCCGATAAAAAGTCGTTATTGGTTGGTTTCGAAGAATAAAAACGAATTTTTTCTTAAGCAAAACTCGCCAATCGGCCTTTGGGGTGGCTTGTGGGTGTTTCCAGAGTTTGAAACCTATGATGAACTGGCGAGTTGGTGTGAGCAAAAAAGCATTGATCTAAATGGCTCAGAAATGCTGGAACAAAAGCGTCATACCTTTTCG
>DUCA01000114.1 GCA_012960055.1 Cycloclasticus sp. | reverse complement strand
CGGGTAATCTTTAGCTTTTTGAATGTCTTTGACGGTAATCATGCCGCACAGTTCAAACTTCTTATTTACAACGAGCACTTTCTCAATACGGTGCTTATGCAATAAGGCAATCACCTCTTCTTTACTGGCGCCTTCTTGTACCGTCACCAACTGTTCTTTAGGCGTCATGGCTGATTCAATTAGCGCATCTAGATGTGTTTCAAAGCGTAAGTCCCGACTGGTCACAATACCAACCAAATCTTGACCGTTCACCACAGGCACACCAGAAATGTTGTGCTGATGGGTTAATGCCATAACCTCACGAATACTGGTGCTGGATGTGACGGTGATGGGGTCTTTAACCACGCCACTCTCAAAACGCTTCACTTTTAGCACTTCAAGCGCTTGTTGTTGAGCGGTCATGTTTTTATGGATAATACCAATACCGCCTTCTTGTGCCAATGCAATGGCTAGACGCGCTTCTGTCACGGTGTCCATCGCAGCAGAAAGAATGGGGATATTAAGAGAAATGCCGCGCGTGAGCTGAGTTTGTAAACTAACGTCACGAGGCAGTACCGTTGAGTGGGCCGGCACTAACAAAACATCGTCAAAGGTTAAGGCTTCTTGTTCGAATCGCATATTATCTTCAGGCTTGTCGTATAAAAAGCAGGTCATTATAAGGTATGCTCAACTAATTATCATCTATATAGGTAGCTTTCGGTTTTATGCGCGATAACAATTCAATTTATACCGTCTCCCAACTGTGTCATGAAACACGGCTTTTACTTGAAGGGACGTTTCTAACTCTAACCATTGAGGGTGAAATTTCAAATATGGCGCGCCCCGCTTCTGGCCATATTTACTTCACCCTGAAAGACGATAAGGCGCAGGTTCAATGCGCGATGTTTCGCTCACAACTAAGGAAAGTCGGCTTTAAGCCCGATAACGGTTTACGTATTCAGCTTAAAGCACGTGTCAGCCTATATGAAGCCCGCGGCAATTTTCAGCTCATAGGCGAACAGATGGAACCGGCCGGAGAAGGTGCGCTTCGGCAACAGTTTGAAGCATTAAAGCGCAAGTTATCTCTAGAAGGTTTATACGATGAAGCGTCAAAACAACCGCTACCGCAATTGCCGCAAAAAGTGGGCGTTATTACCTCGCCAACTGGCGCTGCTGTTCACGATATCATCACGGTATTAAATAACCGCTTCCCTGCTCTAGCTGTATTAATTTATCCAGTGGCCGTACAAGGTGACAATGCCAAACATGAGGTGGTTGCCGCCATCGATCTCGCCAATAAACGCCAGGATTGTGACGTTATTATTCTCGCGCGTGGTGGCGGTTCGCTCGAAGACTTATGGACCTTTAATGAAGAAATTGTCGCGCGAGCCATTCACCAATCAGCCATTCCTATTGTTAGCGCCATCGGCCATGAAGTTGACTTCAGTATTGCCGATTTTGCTGCCGATTATCGCGCAGCCACACCGTCCGCCGCCGCAGAACTCGTCGGCCCTGATCAACAACAATGGCTCAGTCATTTCAATTATTTAGCTAAGCAATTAAGCAGCCAATTAAACAATGACCTATCGGATAAAAACCTTCGGTTAGAGCAACTTAAACACCGTTTAAAACAAGCACACCCTGGCGCACAACTTCACATGCACGCGCAACGGCTTGATGACATTCAAGCACGTTTATTACAAACACCAAAACAACTCGTTCAACGCCAACAGTTAACCTTGTCTAAGCTTAACGCCCGACTGTTCAATAACAACCCAAGCCAACGCCTTCACGCCTTGCAAAAAAGGTTAACGGCCAACCAACAGAACTTATCCTTGCCTCTTCAGCGCAGATTACAACAAGCACGCATTCGTTTTACTGATTGCAATAAAGGACTGGAAACACTGAGCCCGCTTGCCACCCTATCTCGGGGTTACAGCATTGCTAAGCGTGAACACGATAGCGCGATCATTAACAGCACAAAACAACTTAATTTAGGTGATAAAGTCACTATTCAACTGACCGATGGGCACCTTAAAACACGCGTGGAAGAAATAAATGAAAACGTCTAACCTGCTTACTCTATTGGCTTGCTTGTTTTTGGCTAATGTCGCCCATGCTTTCCCGCAACAGCAACTCGTACCTGGTGGCATTGCCATTGTTAAGATCGACGGTGCGTCAAAACCGACGCTCTACTATCAAGACCGCAAAGTCCTTACGCTTGCAAAAGACAACGCATGGTTCGCTATCGTTGGTATCCCTCTGTCTGCAAAAACCGGCAACCATTTATTGATAAATAAAAATACATCACGGAAATTTGCTTTTTTTGTGTCCGATAAAGACTACCCAGCTCAGTACATCACGTTGAAAAAGACGCCTAAAAACAAGCGCATGATTAACCCCAATAAAATGGACATGGACAGAATTTCGCGAGAGCGTAAAACCCTGGCCAGAGCCTTAGCAACATGGAGCAAACAACAAGCGCATGTGGATTTTATCCTGCCGGCTCATGGCCGTTTAAGTAGCCCGTTTGGTTTAAAACGCTTCTTTAATAAACAAGCAAGAAAGCCGCATAGCGGCCTAGACATTGCCGCACCGAAAGGCGCCCCCGTGCAAGCACCTGCCAGCGGCACAGTGGTAGATGTTGGTAACTATTTCTTTAATGGCAACACCGTGCTTGTCGATCATGGACAAGGGCTCATCAGTGGTTACTTTCACCTAAGTAAAACATTAGTCGCTATTGGCGACAGCGTTACACAAGGGCAACAAATCGCTGAAATTGGCGCCACTGGACGGGTTACTGGCCCGCATTTACATTGGAATGTTTATTTAAACAGAACCAAGGTTGACCCTGCCTTTTTTATTAGCGACCATATACACCAATTAAAAACGAGTACAAAGTAAACGATATGCAAATTAAAGATCTATGCACCAGTTGTGACTGCTGGACCATTACCACCATTGAACATGACTCTGGAACAGCTAAGTTTACTTGCACGCACTGCAAAAACAGTTTTGAAATGCCGTGGGACACCAATACGCGTTTTATGATTCGCTCCATTCGTACCAGCTTAAAGAAGCGCACAAAAAAATACCCCGAACTTCAAGAGCTGAAATATGCAGGAGATTTTGTGAAGCTGGTAGAAAGAGCAGACCCACCTAAAGGTCAAGGCTGCAAATAACCTTTAGCGCATTACTTAGTAAGCCCCCCGCATAACGTAGTTATGCGCAGGAAAGACAAGGCAATGTGGCGAAAAATGGCAGTTTATTTCGCTCAATGAGCATTTTTAGCGCCCCCCTTGCGGGTAAATGCAGCATTATCAATGCGCAGCAGTTAAGCTGACGTCTCTCTTAGCGGTGCTTACTGGGCGCACGTCTTTTCTTACCCAGATCCTTGCCCGCCTTACTTTTAGCGATATTGGTTGCTGACTTACGTGTTTTCTTCGCGTAAGGGTTATCAGGTGATTTAAACTCAATACGTACCGGTGTACCCACCAAATTCAATTTTTCTCTAAACGCATTCATTAAATAGCGTTTATAACTACCCGGCACAGCCACCGTTTGGTTACCGTGGACAACAACAACCGGTGGATTCTGCCCACCTTGATGGGCGAATTTTAACTTAATACGGCGACCACCCACTAAAGGTGGCTGATGCGCTTTGATGGCATTTTCTAATATTTCCGTTAAACGCGGTGTCGACATATCAATCATCGCAGAACGATACAAAGCTCCGATTGATTCAAACAATTTACCCACACCACTGCCGTGCAAGGCTGATATAAAGTAACGCTCAGCGTATTCCAAAAAGCTGAGCTTCACATCAATCTGACGCCTGACCTTATCGCGTTGATCCTCTGTTAAACCATCCCATTTATTTAAACCAATCACTAAGGCGCGTCCGGTTTCAAGCACCATACCCAATAAACTGGCGTCTTGATCGGTAACCCCTTCACTCGCATCAATTAAGTAAATAACCACATGCGTGTCATCGATCGCACGTAAGGTTTTAACAATACTGAATTTTTCGATGGTTTCTGATACCTTTGCACGGCGACGAACACCCGCGGTATCGATCAAAGTATATTTAGTGCCGTTACGTTCGAAAGGGATAAATACGCTATCGCGCGTTGTACCCGGCTGATCAAATACCACCACACGCTCTTCACCTAACAAGCGGTTAATCAAAGTGGATTTACCAACATTAGGCCGCCCAATAACCGCCACTCGAATACCTTCGCCAGCCAAC
>DUCA01000113.1 GCA_012960055.1 Cycloclasticus sp. | reverse complement strand
AAAAGCGCAGTATAAAGGCGTCTCCTTACTTGATTTTTTTAAAGCTGAGGTGCTGGTTTTAGTGACCGTTTGGATCGTTTTAATCAGCTATAAAAGTGGTGAAAGAAGGGTTGAAGGTGATGACTATGTGGTCAGGCATTTAATCTTGATTATGTTCATCATCGGCCAAGTTTTTATGGGTTTTTTTGCCGGTGGTTTTTTGGTTCACCAAGATGCATCTTGGTACCAAGTGATTCATGAGAACAATGAAATCATGCCCTCACAAGCGATTATTTTGTTGATTTGTTACCCGCTGTATTTGTTTTTTGGTGGCAGTGCGTTTATTTACGCGAAGACGAGGTTGCCAGCATTTTTACACGATAAACACGTGGCCTTTATGGTGTTAACCTTTGCGCCGTTGGCTTTTTTACCGTACTACGACTCAAGTTTATTGGATATTGATAAAAGCCTAGCTGACTTCATCTATATGGGGGTGTATTGGTTATTGAGTATGGTCTGGGTGGGTGTCGGTGTGTTGTTTATTATTCTAAGAGCGATACAAGGGATTCTTAAGGGCTTGATTGACCCGTATGGGGAAATGTAGCAAAGAGTTAACCGGCATGTTTCATGATGCGCTGTTTTTCTCGTTGCCAGTCTTTGTTTTTTGATGAAGCGCGTTTGTCGTGTAATTGCTTGCCTTTAGCCGAGCCAATTTCGAGTTTAACGCGGCTTTTTACCCAGTACATGGATAACGGGACAATGGTGTAACCTTTGCGTTCAACAAGGGCGACGAGGTTGATGAGTTCACGACGGTTAAGTAACAACTTGCGTCGCCTTGTTTGCATGGGGTCGATGTGAGTTGAAGCAGAGAGTAGGGGGGATATGTGAGCGCCTGCTAACCATGCCTCGCCTTGGCTGACCACAACGTAGCTTTCTTTTAATTGCACGCGCCCATCGCGAATACTTTTCACTTCCCAACCTTCTAACACCATACCGGCTTCGAACCGCTGCTCAATAAAGTAGTCATGTGTCGCTTTTTTATTGGATGCGATGTGATTCGGGTGAGTTTTTTTCTTTTTTCCTGCCATACGGGTATTTTATACCCAAAGGGGATAAATTTCACTCAAACGATAAAGCTTAAGGGTTAAAATTAGCAATATAAATCCCAGTTAATAACTTGGTTAAAAGGTCAAGTTGGGTTAATTTACTAAATATCATAATAACGTTGATTTTTACATGAGAAAAACATCGCAACATGGCCAGTGGTCATCACGTTTGGCCTTTATTTTTGCGGCAACAGGTTCAGCAGTAGGGTTAGGGAATATATGGAAGTTCCCATATATAACGGGCGAAAATGGCGGCGGTGCTTTTGTTTTAGTTTACTTGGTTTGTATTTTAGCCATTGGCATTCCCATCATGATGGCGGAAATAATGTTGGGTCGTCGGGGGCGCCAAAGCCCTATCAATACCATGCGCGATTTAGCAAAAGAGGCCGGCAGTAGCCGTTTATGGTCGTTGCTTGGTTGGCTGGGCGTGGCCGCTGGTTTCTTGATTTTATCCTATTACAGCGTAATCGCAGGTTGGGCAATGGCTTACGTTGTACGCGTAGGCTCTGGGGTTTTTGATGGCGTAACCGCTGACGGCGTAAGCAACATCTTCGGGCAATTTATAGCGGACCCTGAGAAATTACTCGCATGGCACAGTTTGTTCATGGTTTTAACGATGTTAGTCGTCGCACGTGGTGTCAAAGGCTTGGAACGGACGGTTAAGTTTTTAATGCCGGCTTTATTGGTTATTCTCGTGTTGCTTGTGGCTTATGCAATGGAGCAAGGTTCGTTTCAACAGGGCGTATCGTTTCTATTTAAAGCAGACTTCAGCAAAATAACTAGCGACGGTGTTTTAACCGCGATGGGTCACGCGTTTTTTACCCTGAGTTTGGGGATGGGGGCGATTATGGTGTACGGCTCGTACTTACCCTCTAAGGTATCCATAGGTTCTACCACGGTGATAATTGCCTTAGCGGATACCGCGGTGGCACTATTGGCCGGATTGGCTATCTTTCCCATCGTGTTTGCAAATGGCTTGGAGCCGGATAGCGGCCCAGGACTCATTTTTCAAACGTTACCGATAGCATTTGGGCACATGGCATATGGTTCCGTTTTTGGCACACTATTCTTCATGTTGTTGTTTTTTGCGGCGTGGTCCTCTTCGATTTCTTTGATTGAACCGGCGGTCGCTTGGTTGGTCGAAAATAAAAGAATGAGCCGCATGCGAGCTTGTATTTGGGCTGGCTTGGTTACCTGGACTGTCGGGATTGGAAGCGTTTTGTCGTTCAATCTAGCGGCCGATTTAACGCTGTTTGGCAAAACATTTTTCGATATTCTCGATTACTTGACGGCGAATATTATGTTGCCCTTGGGCGGCTTGTGTATCGCAATTTTTGCAGCGTGGGTGATGAATAAAGACACAACACGTGATGAATTAAACCTCAAACAGCCTGTGTTATTTAACACTTGGCTTTTCTTGGTGAAGTTTGTATCGCCGTTGGCGGTACTGATTGTATTCCTAAAAGCGATTGATGTGATTTAACATGCATAAGATTGAACGCAGTGCCTTGGTTAAACATTCGGCTCTTGATATGTTCCAATTAGTGAACGATGTGGCTGCGTACCCTGAGTTTTTGAAATGGTGCAGAAGTAGTCGAGTTATTGAGCAATCTGAGGTTGAAATGAAAGCGGAACTTGAGGTTGCCTGGAAAGTGTTGCATAAGGTTTTCAGTACGCAGAATAAATTAGTTGCAGGTAAAAGCATTCAGCTCGAATTGTTGGACGGGCCGTTTGAATCAATGCACGGTGAATGGCATTTTAAGCCGCTTCGTGATGATGCCTGTAAAATAATCATGGAAATTGATTTTGAGTTTAAAAGTTCCGTCAGTAACTTTGTTTTTTCCGCAATTTTCAGCCAGATTTGTGGTTCCCTAATGGAATCTTTTATTAAACGAGCAGACGAAATTTATGGGTAATGTTGAGGTCGCCTATGCGACACCAGAAAAGCAGTTGATTTTAGTTGTGACATTTCAAGACGGTTTAACGGCTGAGCAGGCGATCATGCAATCAGGTATCTTGCAGCGCTTCCCTGACATAGATATGTCGAACAGTGCAGTCGGCATATTTAGTAAGCCGTGCAAGTTAGATACGCAACTTAGAGAAGGTGATCGCGTTGAGATTTATCGGCCATTAATTGCCGACCCAAAAGAAGTTAGGCGGCAACGTGCCGAGGCGGGTAAAGTTACCAAGAAAGGCGCGGGCTCGGTTAACGGTTGATATGGCTTGAATTACTAAGAAAATAGATTATATTAACAACTATAATGATGGATGATGCCTATGTTGTTTTTGATGCCTCACTATGTGAGGCATCGCGCTGTTTGTTCGTTCCGCAACAAACTCTCCTGCTTTGCCTGCCTCGACTGCCGCTACACGGCTAATGATGATGCCTGGCGAGGTGAAACGCAGTTATCTATTTGAGTAAAGATTGGTCATAAAAATATGACACGTGGAGTATAGAAATGAGTAAAGAAAAGTTAATAATATTTGATACAACCTTACGCGACGGCGAACAAAGCCCTGGCGCGTCGATGACGGCTGAGGAGAAGTTGCGCATTGCCAAAGCGTTAGAAAAAATGAAGGTTGATATTATTGAAGCCGGCTTTCCTATTTCAAGTGAAGGTGATTTTTTAGCAGTACAGGGTATAGCAAGAGCGGTGAAAGACAGTGTGGTGTGTGGTTTGGCTCGGGCTGGAAAATTAGATATTAATAGAGCGGGTGAAGCGCTGAAAGATGCCAATGCCTCGCGTATTCATACCTTTATTGCGACGTCTCCGTTGCATATGCGTGAAAAGTTGCAAATGTCACCAGAGCAAGTACTTGAGCAAGCAATTAAAGCGGTTAAGTTAGCCAGAAACTTTACCGATAACGTCGAATTCTCGCCTGAAGATGCAGGCCGTTCAGATTTGGATTTTTTATGCCGTGTAATCGAAGCGGTGATTAAAGCCGGTGCAACAACGATTAATATTCCTGACACAGTCGGCTACAACTTGCCCCAGCAATATGGTGAAACCATTCGCCAATTGATTGAACGTGTGCCAAATTCAGGTAAAGCCATTTTCTCTACCCATTGCCATAACGATTTAGGTTTGGCGGTGGCTAATTCCTTAGCGGGCGTTATGAATGGTGCTAGGCAGGTGGAGTGTTCAATCAATGGCTTGGGTGAGC
>DUCA01000112.1 GCA_012960055.1 Cycloclasticus sp. | reverse complement strand
TGAACAAACACATCTTCACCACCCGCATCTGGCTGAATGAAGCCAAAACCTTTTGAGTTATTAAACCACTTAACAATACCACGAACTCTATCTGACATTTTCTTTCCTCTTGTAAATAAACAATATAAATCAGCTAGTTAAACAACTCTGCTCAAGCAAATATTTATTATTGTTTTGCTAAACTTAACGTAGCTGCCACCTGAGTATACTAAAAGGTGGAGAAAAGTCCTAACATTTCATCCGCTTAACTAAACCCCCTTAACAATGCGCTTTAGCTTCAGCCCAAAGTGCTTCTAATGTCTGTGCTGAGCAGGTTTCAATATCACGCTGAGAGTCACGCAGCACACATTCAATATAAGCAAAACGAGTTGCAAAACGTTTATTCGCCTGTCGTAACGACCATTCCGGGTTAACGTTCAAATGACGTGCTAAATTAATGCAGCTAAACAACACATCACCCATCTCTTCTTCAATACGCTGAGCATTATCAACAACGCCAACTTCATCTTTTAGTTCCGCTATTTCTTCATCCAGCTTTTCAAAGACCGGGTTAACACTGCCCCAATCAAAGCCCACTGACGCCGCCTTCTTTTGTAGTTTATACGCTTGATTAACGGCTGGTTGATGCACACTAACGGCATCCAAGATACTGGCAGACGGCTCAACGCCTTTTTCCTGGCGCTTGTGCGCTTCCCATTGCGCAGCTAACTCAGCTTTATCAACATCCAGCCCATCAAACACATGAGGGTGGCGCCGCGTGAGCTTATCGCATATTGCGGATACCACATCATCGAAGTTAAAATACTGCTGCTCTTCTGCCATCCTTGCATGAAAAGCCACTTGAAATAAAAGGTCACCTAATTCATCTTTTAGCCCCTTCATATCACCTTGTTGTATCGCCTCTGCAACTTCATATGCCTCTTCAATCGTATACGGTGCGATGCTCGCGAAATTCTGTTCTAGATCCCAAGGACAACCGGATTTAGGGTCACGAAGTTGCGCCATAATAGCCAACAACTCATGCAATTTATTATTTGATGTAATATTTTTATCGACCATTGTGCGGGTATGTTAGATTAGGGTTAGCGTTCAATTTGCTTATCATTTTATGTTAAATATTATCTGGCTCGGCTTTTTTTTCATCGCCTTCCTTACGGGGCTTTACCGCCTATTTGTTCTCGGTGATAGCAGCGTATTTAATGACATGACGCTAGCTACCTTCAGCTTATCCAAAACTGCGTTTGAGATTGCAATTGGGCTTACTGGCGTACTGTGCTTTTGGATGGGCATCATGAAAATTGGTGAAAAAAGCGGCTTTATTGACCATCTGACACGTTTTTTAAACCCATTATTAAAACGCCTTATGCCTGATGTACCTGATAATCACCCCGCTTTTGGCGCCATGGTGATGAACTTATCAGCCAATATGCTTGGCTTAGATAACGCTGCCACACCGCTAGGCATCAAAGCGATGCAGCACCTACAATCATTAAACCCACTTAAAGACAGCGCCAGCAATGCGCAAATTCTGTTCTTGGTGATTAACACCTCAGCGGTCACATTATTCCCTTTGACCATTTTCACCTACCGAGCACAGATGGGCGCTGCCAACCCCACCGATGTATTTATTCCTATTTTAATAGCTACTTACGCCTCTACAATCGCTGGGCTAATAGCCGTCGCCAGCGTTCAGCGAATTAAGCTTTACGACCCCGTTGTGCTTTCTTACTTGGCTGGCTTTAGCGCGTTAGTTGCTGCCATCTTGTTATATTTCTCTCAACTTGACCAAGAAAGTATGCAACAGCAATCATCGTTGGCCAGTAATTTTATTATCTTCAGCTTAATCATCGCCTTTATGACCGGCGCAGTAAAACGGCGCATTGATGTTTATGAAACTTTTATTGAAGGCGCTAAAGACGGCTTCCAAACGGCGGTTATGATCATTCCTTATTTGGTTGCTATGCTGGTAGCCATTGGTGTTTTTAGGGCCAGCGGCGCCTTAGAGATTATTCTTGATGCTCTACGCTCCGTTCTGATTAATGCCCGCATCGACGCACAATTTGTTGATGCGCTGCCCACCGCCTTTATGAAGCCATTGAGCGGCAGTGGTGCACGCGCCATGATGATTGAAACCATGCAGCTGCACGGCGCTGACTCATTTGCAGGACGGCTCGCATCCATCGTTCAAGGCAGCACCGAAACAACGTTTTATGTACTGGCGGTTTATTTTGGCGCCGTTGGCATAAAGAAAGCTCGCCACGCTGTTGCCTGTAGTCTGTTTGCTGACCTCATCGGTATTATTGTTGCGATTCTCGTTGGCTACTTATTTTTTGCCTAAACGCAGCGTTTGCTTTGTTAGAATACACATCATATATAACTGCCCTTTCGTAACTGCTAACCATGGCTAAAAATAGACAATCACTCATTTCAAAGTTTTACCCATTCTTAGGTAGATTGCCACTTTGTGTTTTATACGTTATCGCTTACCCAATTTATATTCTTGGCTATTACTTAGTCGAGAAAAAGCGCAACGTTATTTTTTCTAACATGCAAAATTCCTTTCCAGATATGCCGTTGGCTGACGTTGAAAGCTTAGCTAAATTGAATTTTAAACACCTCGTTTATGTTGTTGTTGAAGCCATCAAAACAGGCACATTAACTGAGGGTGACATACGCCAACGCGTCACGCTAAGAAATCCAGAGATAATTGAGAAATTTGCCAAAAACAACCAATCTGTCTTAATGCTGGCGGCGCACCACTGTAATTGGGAATGGATGCTGGCCGGTTGTAGCCTTGGGCTTTCCTTTCCGATTGATGTTGTCTACAAACCTCTCCACGACCTTGCCGTTGATGAGCACATGAAAAAGTCCCGCTCTCGGTTCAACGCGCGACCTATTCCGAATAAGAATGCCTTGATTGAAATCATGCAACGCCGTAAGGAAGTTCGCGGATTTGCAATGGTTGCCGATCAGTCGCCGGTTAGGAAAGAAGAAAAGTATTGGACCGATTTTTTAAACCAAGACAGTTCATTTGCTGTTGGCGCACAAAAAATTGCAAAACTAACCAAATACCCCGTTGTTTTCGTCGGCATGAAGCGCTTAAGCCTTGGTCATTACGAAGTATTTTTTGAAGAACTTGGCCAAGCGCCTTACAACAAAGAAGGCTACGACATCACTGAGAAATATGCCCGTTTTCTAGAAAAAATGATCCTAGAAGCACCGGAAGACTGGATGTGGTCGAACCGCAAATGGAAACGAAAACGCGGCGTCTACGACTAAGATGAATCGCTAGTCGCCTACTTTATTGGCGATAAACCCAGCTAGCTCTTCAATCGTTGGGTAATCAAAAAAGTCGGTTAACTCCACCATATCTGGGTACATTTCATCTATTTTCTCATGTATTTGCGCAAGTTTTAACGAACTCGTACCCATTTCAAAAATGTTATCCGTTAGGCTGATTTTCTGATCTGCGACAACCAAGTGACAAATTTCTAATAGAATACGTTCAATTGGACTACCCGCTGCACCAGAATCGGTTGTTCGCGTTTCAGATAACTCCGTTAGCGCTGCAATAATCTCGTTAAACTCACCTTGCTCAAATTGTTCAGATAACGCGAACCGTTGCACCTTACCACTGGTTGTTTTCGGTACCGTTTTGATTGGTAAGACATGCGCAACATCTAAACCTGATTTTTCACTAAGCTCACGCCGCACATCAATGGTCGTTTGATAAAACTCATCAAGTTCACCACGATACAGCACAAATACCACCAACTCATCAACCGCCTCTTCTGGGTTACGAATACCGCAGACAATCACTTTACCTAAATCAATACCATCAACACTTTCACACACTGACTCCAAATCAGGGGCATAAAAGTTTTGTCCGTGTACGATGATTAAATCCTTTGTACGGCCTGTAATAACTAACTCGGCATCATTAATAAGCCCTTGATCACCTGTATCCAACCAACCATCCGAAGAGATAAGTTTTTTGTTCAAAGCAGGTTCATGGTAATAGCCCAACGTAACATTATCGCCTTTAATTAATACTCGCCCGATGATGTTTTCTGCCACTTCATCATCATCAGCATCAACAATCAGCATATCTGTTCCTGTAATGGCAGGACCTAAACGCACCAACTCAATACTCTGGTCATTCGCTGTATCGACGATAGTCGCTGGCTCACCTGCTACTAGAGAGTTTCTTAGAACATGAATCGTCGATAACGGTTGCCGTAATTTCGGAAAACTCACTGCCAAACAAGCTTCTGCAAGCCCATACA
>DUCA01000111.1 GCA_012960055.1 Cycloclasticus sp. | reverse complement strand
AGAAGGCGAGCGTTTTATCGAATGAAGCTAACGTTGTAAGGAATAAGTCATGTTTACTGCCGAATGTTTCATATAAGCTACTGCGGCTTAAACCCATGGCCTTTATTAAATCCGCTAAGGACGTGGCTTTATAGCCTTGGCTACGAAAGACAGCCAGCGCTTTATTGACTGCCTCATTTTTATCAAACTGCCGTGTTCTTGCCACGTTATTCCTTTATTTAAGCGACTTGTAGTTAAATATACTTATTGCGGAACATAAAGTCCGTAATTGACAATCGAAACCAATCAGCTCGTCCTTATTTTGATGAGCTCTTTTTATACAAGCTATTATTGAAAGGCTGCTGCAACATACTGGGCAAACTATCCCAAGCAGTTTTATCGAATGTATCGCCCAAACCTAGGCGGATATTCTGCGGTTCTTCTCGCAAACGAAAACTACCAAAGAGACGGTCCCATACAGACAGCAAGCTTGAATAATTAGAATCCGTTTCTTCCTTGATGTGCGAGTGATGCACCCAGTGTATACGCGGCGTGACAATCAACACTCTCAAGACCTTATCCCAAGCCGCCGGTACAGCGATATTGCTGTGATGAAACAAGATAACAGGCAATAACATCAATTCGTAAATCAACAAGTGTTCAATGCTTAAACCAATTAATGGCAAAACCAATAACCTAATGATGCTGGAGTAAACAATCTCTACGGTGTGAAAGCGCACGGCAGAACTTGCATCCATAGCCGCATCGGAATGATGCACGGCGTGGAAGCGCCAAAAGAATTCAACACGGTGATTTATCCGATGCCAACAATACTGCCAACAATCAAATATCAGCAAACCAATGACCATCTCAACAATCGGGTCAAAATGTAAATAATTCAGCAACCCAACTTGATGATCAACCGCCCAGCTAGTCACCGCCAATATTAGACTGGCAAACAAAAGCCCCGCTAAAACGGCGTTCATTACACCTAAGGCAATATTCGAGGCATCGTGTTTTAATCGCCGCCCCTTAAGACGAAACATCGGGTGCCTGGCTT
This sequence comes from Cycloclasticus sp., assembly GCA_012960055.1. Taxonomy (GTDB): domain Bacteria; phylum Pseudomonadota; class Gammaproteobacteria; order Methylococcales; family Cycloclasticaceae; genus Cycloclasticus. The sequence goes on along the minus strand of DUCA01000111.1, from coordinate 3,289 downwards.
CTAAAAACCACAAGAAACCAAGAACGGTTCCAACGAGCACAGGCTTAAACAGAGGGTCAATTTCAAACATACGTTATGATAGCTTAATTAGTTTCATCACATAGTCGACCGTCAATATAATTCATATCTTCAGCCTTAAATATACGAAAACAAAATGAAAATACTGCAATATCTTCAAAAATTATTTAGCGGCTTTTTTATCCTCATTATCGCCATGAGTGTTCTGACCTGGCTTGGTTTTATTAACCCTTTCGATACGTTTGAATCGTCTATGAGCGACCGTGTTGAAAGTAAACTGCGTATTGAAGCAGCATCAGGCAAGCCTGACTCTCAAAATAAACTAGGAACATTGCTTTATGTAACTGCAAAAAAGACACAAGGTGACTTTTCAGAAGCCATCAGCTGGTTTGAAAAAGCCAGCAAGCAAGATCACTCCATCGCACAGATGAATTTAGCTTTTTCCTATAAAGCCGGCAACGGCGTATTACAGAACAACCAGAAAGCAATCGAGCTCTTCCATAGCGCAGGGCTTCTTTTTCTAAAAAGGGAGTTTCCAATGGATGCAAAGGACTGCGTACACGCCATTGCTAAAATTAATTCCGTTCACCCGCTAAAAACCTCTCTTATACAAGCAATTACACGGTACGAAGAACATTTATAAGAAATTGATGCTCGCCAAATCGCAGCGTTGCTAACACCCATTTTTTCTATCTTTCAAGGGAATTTACAAGCCAGATAAAGGCAGTAGTCTTTCCGCAGTAGGATAAATATACTTATCTTATGAGTGTTCTAACAAGGAGGAAGAGGCTCAATGGATGTTTTCTTATCTCGGTTATCGTATTTAACGGCACAGCACGAGCTGGAGGAGCTTATCCGTTGCGTGTTGGCTAAAAAGTTCCATATTCCCTTTCCCGACGAACCCAAGCTAGTCCGCTGCACAGTGGTTTATGAAAAATTGTCGAGAAGTCAAACTACACAACAAGCGATTACTACCGCATAGGTATGTCATTCGCAACTCTAGCTGGAAGCCCCCTTGCGAAAACGATAAGCGCCGCTCTTCTTTAAAAAAGAAAATCAAGAGAGGCAGGGCTACTTTTATACAAAAAGGCCTAGATATCTTTAAAACTGGGCATTAAAGCCGTTATTAAGTAAGCCGTTTGAAATTTATAGTCCCTTCCCAACTATCAAACTTTCTTATAGATTTGCGCACCTTTGTCTTTGAATTCACCGGCTTTTTCTAACATGCCTTTTGAAATTGCATCCTGCTCATCCAAGCCTTGTTGCGCCGCATAATCTCTTACGTCTTGGCTGATTTTCATCGAACAGAAATGTGGCCCGCACATGGAACAAAAATGTGCAACTTTAGCGGAGTCTTTTGGCAGGGTTTCATCGTGGTATTCGCGCGCACGGTCTGGGTCTAAGCCTAGGTTAAACTGATCTTCCCAGCGGAATTCAAATCGTGCTTTTGATAACGCGTTGTCACGTATTTGTGCACCCGGGTGACCTTTAGCTAAATCCGCTGCGTGCGCGGCTATTTTGTAGGTGATGATACCGACACGTACGTCTTCTTTATTCGGCAAGCCGAGATGCTCTTTGGGGGTGACGTAACACAGCATCGCACAACCGTACCAACCAATCATTGCCGCACCGATACCGGACGTTATGTGGTCGTAACCCGGGGCGATATCGGTAGTTAAGGGCCCTAATGTGTAGAACGGTGCTTCATCGCAACATTCTAGTTGCTTGTCCATGTTCTCTTTGATCATTTGCATGGGCACATGACCGGGACCCTCAATCATGGTTTGCACGTCGTGTTTCCAGGCAATTTTGGTTAGCTCACCCAGCGTTTCTAATTCGCCAAATTGCGCTTCGTCGTTGGCATCGGCCAACGACCCTGGACGCAGGCCATCGCCTAAGGAAAACGAGACGTCGTAGGCTTTCATGATTTCGCAAATTTCTTCAAAATGTGTATAGAGGAAATTCTCTTTATGATGCGCTAAACACCATTTCGCCATGATGGAGCCGCCACGCGAAACAATACCTGTGGTTCTTTTTGCCGTCATCGGCACATAGCGCAATAAAACGCCGGCATGAATGGTGAAATAATCAACGCCCTGTTCAGCTTGTTCGATTAAGGTATCGCGGAAAATCTCCCAGGTTAAATTTTCGGCTTTGCCGTTTACTTTTTCTAGTGCTTGGTAAATCGGCACGGTACCGATGGGTACGGGGGAATTACGCAAAATCCACTCGCGTGTTTCGTGAATGTTTTTGCCGGTGGATAAATCCATGATGGTATCTGCGCCCCAACGAATACCCCACACCATTTTATCGACTTCTTCTTCGATAGACGAGGTAACAGCTGAGTTGCCGAGATTACCATTAATTTTAACCAGGAAGTTACGGCCAATAATCATCGGCTCTACTTCAGGGTGGTTAATATTCGCGGGAATAATCGCTCTGCCTCGGGCAATTTCGTCACGTACAAATTCTGCGGTTATGTCTACCGGAATACTGGCTCCAAATGATTCGCCGGGGTGCTGCTCGGCGTTTATTTCCGAACGTTTCATGTTTTCACGAATCGCGATGTATTCCATTTCTGGCGTGATGATGCCTTTTTTCGCGTAGTGCATTTGGCTGACATTCATACCCGATTTTGCTTTGCGCGGCGCTTTAATGTGCTCAAACCGTAAACTCGCGAGTTCGGGATCGCCTTGCCTTAATTGGCCAAATTTTGAACTAGGGCCATCGAGTAGTTCGGTGTCATCTCTATCTGAAATCCACGGCGTGCGCACATCGGGCAAGCCTTTGCGTAAGTTAATGGTTGCAGTTGGGTCGGTATACACACCAGAACAATCATACACATACACATCTGGGTTCTTTTCAGCGCCAAAACTGCTTGGCGTGTCGTCCAATGAAATTCTACGCATAGGCACGTTAATATCGTCACGAGAGCCTTTAATGTAAACTTTTTCTGAATTCGGCAATGGCTCGATAGCCGCCTCTTGCATGGCTTCAGTTCTTTTCTGGAATTCTTCTGGGATTGCGCTCATGATGACCTCTTATCGCATATATAATTACTGTTGAAGGGAATTATATTAACACAGCACGGTTGACCAAAACCGTCGAAAATAGACATCCGGCGTATCGGCTTTACAACTTTTCATCACTAACTCCACCTCATCCTTATGCAACATATTTCCCCCACAGAACTACATTCATTACTACAAGAGCAAGACACCGCCCCTTTCTTATTGGACGTTAGAGAACCCCATGAGTTTGAGTATTGCCA
>DUCA01000110.1 GCA_012960055.1 Cycloclasticus sp. | reverse complement strand
AGCTGCGCAATGGGAAGCGCACAAGCGCCAGGAAAAAGGCGTTGAGCCGTCTGCCAGTATCTTGGATGCCGTTAGTGCGCATCAACCAGCCGTCAATCAAGCGTATAAGCTACAAAAGAAGGCGGCGTCAGTGGGCTTTGATTGGGACAGTGTTAACCCGGTCTTTGATAAGCTGGATGAAGAAATAGTGGAACTAAAAGATGAAGTTGGCGTTGTTGATAATGCTCAGCGTATTGAAGAAGAGTTGGGTGATGTGTTGTTTAGCTGCATTAATTTAGCACGTCATTTAAACGTTAACCCAGAATGGTCGTTACGGCAGGCCAATAAACGTTTTGCAACTCGTTTTGCTTATATCGAACGTGTGCTGCGTGACTCTCAGCGTGATATTGAAACCTGCTCAGCACAGACATTAGAAGCACTTTGGGCTGAAGCTAAAGCGCATTGTTAAAGGGCTTTAGTCACGTTAAGACTAAGCTGATGAAATGTTAGGACTTTTCTACAGCTTTTAGTATACTCAGGTTGCAGTTACGTTAAGTTTAGCAAAACAATAATAATTATTTGCTTGAACACAGTTGTTTAACTAGCTGATTTATATTTGTTTATTTATAAGAGGAAAGAAAATGTCAGATAGAGTTCGGGGTATTGTTAAGTGGTTTAATAACTCAAAAGGTTTTGGCTTCATTCAGCCAGATGCGGGTGGTGAAGATGTGTTTGTTCATTTTAGGGCGATACAAGGCGATGGTTTTCGTACATTAAAAGAAAACCAAGCAGTGGAATTTGTTATTACGACGGGCGACAAAGGCCTTCAAGCTGAAGAAGTAACTGGCTTAGAGTAATTATATTGGGCGTTTTTATTCCCCAATAACGTCAAATTTAGCAATTCCTATTGGCAGCGAAGAGTCATCTTCACTGTTGGTAGGTTCTTGCTACGTATTGTTCAACAATTTTTTGAAATTGTTCGGCTATGTCGTGGCCTTTCAGAGTGACATCTTTTTGCCCATCGATATAAACGGGTGCAACGGGTTTTTCACCGGTTCCTGGTAAGCTAATTCCTATGTTCGCGTTTTTGCTTTCACCTGGGCCGTTTACAACGCAGCCCATCACGGCTACTTTCATGTCTTCTACACCCGCGTATTGTGTTTTCCACTCCGGCATTTTGTGGCGTAAAAATGATTGGATGTCTTGAGCGAGTTTTTGGAAGTAATCACTGGTGGTTCTCCCGCAACCTGGGCAGGCTATTACTGCTGGCGTGAACGAGCGCAATCCCATCGATTGTAATATTTCTTGTGCAACAATGACTTCTTGGCATCGGTCGCCGCCTGGCTTAGGTGTTAATGAAATACGAATCGTGTTACCAATACCCAATTGAAGTAATATGGCAAGCGCAGCAGTTGAAGAAACAATGCCCTTGCTGCCCATGCCCGCTTCGGTTAAGCCTAAATGTAGTGGGTAATCGCAGCGCGCAGCAAGGTCTTTATAAACTGAAATAAGATCTTGCACGCCACTCATTTTGCAGGACAGTAGAATCTTGTCTTTAGCGAGCCCGAGCTCAATGGCTTTCGACGCGCTTTCTAATGCCGATGTAATAACGGCATCATGCATCACCGCAACGGAGTCTCTGGGCGTGCTTGAAGTTGAATTTTCGTCCATCAAACGCGCCAAAACAGATTGGTCTAGGCTGCCCCAATTAACGCCAATGCGAACAGGCTTATCGTATTTAATCGCAAACTCAATCATTTGAGCAAACTGTGGGTCTTTTTTACTACCACGTCCAACATTGCCGGGATTTATACGATATTTAGCCAATGCTTGTGCGCAACCTGGGTATTTAGCGAGCAACTTATGGCCGTTGAAGTGAAAATCGCCCACTAAAGGTACATCGCAACCTATAGCATCCAACTTCTCTCTGATGCGAGCAACAGCGGCTGCGGCTGCGTCTGAATTGACCGTAATGCGCACCAGTTCAGAGCCTGCTTTGGCTAACTGGTAGACCTGTTGGACGGTTTTTTCAATATCGGCGGTGTCGGTGTTGGTCATAGACTGAACGACGATAGGGTGGTCTTGGCCAATGGGGATGGAGCCTACAAAAACAGTTGTTGGGTTGCGTGTGGTCATGTTAAATGATGGGGCCTAGAGTGACAGTGAATGACATTATATCCGTTTACAGATTTTAATTTATTAATCAACTAGCGAGTATTGCCAACAACATCAGTGATTGCTGAGCATGAAGTCTTCAATTAATGTAAAAGCACGATCAATTATGTTGAAAGGCGTGTAAAAATGTGGCGAAAAGCGAATGCCACCACCACGTTTGGCACAAACAACATTGTTTACCGTTAGGTAATTAAAAAGCGCATCGGTCTGGTTGTTAGACGGTTTGAAAACAACGATGTTATTGCCGTGTTTATCTGGGTTCGTTAGCAAGGTAAGCGAGCTGTTTTGATTAACTTTATCAATAACATACTGTCCACGTTCTACCACGTTTTTTGCTACGGTGCCCATGCCCACTTCTAGCAGTAAACCAATACTGGCAGACAGTGCGTGTATGCTCAACATATTCGGGCTGCCGCATTCAAAGCGCCTCGCGGTCTGTACAGTTTCCCAAAGCGGGGTGTCGTAGTTGCCCATGTCTTCAACCATATGCCAACCGAACTGAGTTAGTCTCAGTTTGTTTAATGCGCGTTGTCGGCAGTAAAACACGCCAAGTCCTTCGGGGCCCAACATCCATTTGTGCCCATCGGCCATCATAAAGTCGACTTTGTATTGTTGTACGTCAACAGGAAATGCTCCGATGGATTGAATCGCATCAATGCAAAACAGGATGTTCTTTTCTTCGCAAGCTTGGCCTAATCGTTCTAAGTCAACACGTAAGCCGGACGCGTATTGCACCGAGCTGATGGTTAAAAGGCGCGTGTTGCTATCAATGTTTTGAATGAGGGCTTCGGTCGGGTCGGGGCTATCTTTTAACGATGTTTTCTTAACCGCCACGCCTTGGTTAGCTAGTGATTCCCAAGGGATCATATTGGATGGAAATTCCTCATCACTGGTAACGATGTTGTCACCGTTATTCCAATCTAGGCCGTAGGCAACAAAAGATAGCGCCTCAGAGGTGTTTTTAACCAAGGCAATTTCATCAACCGAGCTGGCGTTTAATAAATCGGCTAATTGCTTTTTTAAATGCGCTTCAACTTTGAGCCAGTTCGCGTATTTTTTAGAACCGATGGTGACGTTTTCGCGGCAAAATGCATTAACAGCCTGTTCAGTACAAATGGGCCAAGGCGCAACAGCGGCGTGGTTTAGGTAAATCACATCATCGTCTAAATTAAACTCGCTACTAAAGTCGTTATTCATAAGCCTGCTTCGTCAATCAAAAAATCATTCTATCCTTTTTTAAATTTTCCTTATAGACTTTAAACCTGATGAAATGCGTTCGTTGAAAGAGGAGGGCGGTTTGCTAAGTATTAGTCATAGAGATGCAATGGCTTACGCACCGGAAAATACCGTACTTGCCATAAAAAAGGCAATAGAACGGGGGGCGCATTGGGTGGAAATTGATGTTCGTCAAGTTGCAGGGCAGCTTTTGGTTATCCATGACGAGACCTTAGATAGAACAACCAATGGAACGGGGCGCTTATGTGATTATAGCGTTGAACAGTTGAGAATATTTGATGCCGGCGAGGGTGAGTGTATCCCGCTCTTGGATGAGGTTATTGAGGTAACGAAAGGCAAAGTTGGGCTGAATATAGAAATAAAAGGACATGGCGTAGCCATATTGGTTAATGCTGCATTGAGTCAGCTCTCTCTTCAACACAAGGTCGATATATTGGTGTCATCTTTTCAAATGAGTGAATTACAGCGGGTAACAGAGTTTGATGGCTCAATAAATATTGGTGTGCTCGTGGGTAGCAGCGTTAATGAGGCGTTTGATTGGGCGCAAAAACTAAAGGCATACTCGATTCATTTTAGTCAAGGAAAAGTGACGCAGGAGCTGGTTAATCAGGCGCACAGTACGGGGCTGAAACTATACGTTTATATCGTTAATGAGATGGCTGAGCTACAAAAAATGAAAACTTTAGGCGTGGATGCTGTGCTTAGTAACTACCCCTGTCGAGTTTCAGGTGTTTGATTTAGCCAGTTTCTTTAATTGTGAGCGGGTGTATAATAGCGTGATGACCATGCTGATTAAAACGATAACGGCAACCGAAGCAAATAACCATTCAAGGCCGTAACCAAGGAGAATAATCAGGTAATAATTGATGGCGAGTGGAAACAATAACTGCCTGCAAATACCCATGATAACGGGGAAGTCAGGTTGTTTAATGGCCTGCAACGTTGCC
>DUCA01000109.1 GCA_012960055.1 Cycloclasticus sp. | reverse complement strand
AATATGAAACGCTATATGTGGTCAATCAACGGCGTTAAATTTGCCGATTCAATGCCAATACAATTCAAATACGGAGAACGTCTACGCATTAATTTAATTAACGATACGATGATGAATCACCCAATGCATTTACACGGTATGTGGAGCGAATTGGAAACAGGTGATGCCGATTACATTCCGCGCAAACATACCGTCATTGTTCAACCGGGGGCAAAACTTAGTTACCTTGTAACAGCAGATGCCATGGGTAGTTGGGCGTACCACTGCCATTTGTTTTTTCATATGTTAGGCATGTTTCGTACGGTTAAAGTCAGTTAAGGTGCAATGATGAAAAAAATATTAGTCAGTTTTTTATTACTTCATTCGGTTATAGCCTTTGCAGGTGGGCGAGGGGACGACCCCATGCTCACCATGGCGAAAATCAACCAAATAGAATGGCGAGAAACTGACCAAGGCGATGCGGCGGTTGTAGAAGCAGACGCTTGGCTTGGAAAAGACCTTAATAAATTTTGGCTTAAAGTCGATGTCGAGCGGATGAAGGGCAATACGGATGATTTAGAGCTGCAGTTTTTATACAGCCGAGCCATTGCAGCGTATTGGGATCTGCAAATAGGTTGGCGTCATGACCATCTACCATCAGCAAACCGTGATTGGTTAACCGTGGGCTTTCAGGGTTTAGCAGCTTACTTTTTTGAAATCGATTCAGCATTATTCATAGGTGAAGGTGGTCAAGCAGCGTTGAGGATAGAAGCCGAATATGAAGTGTTACTAACGCAAAGGCTGATATTAATGCCAGAGTTAGAAGTGAACATATACAGTAAATACGATGCTGACCTGGGGCTTGGTTCAGGCTTGTCGGATGTTGCATTAGGCCTACGCCTGCGTTACGAAATAACACGTGAATTTGCACCATATATAGGCATCAATTGGGTAAGTAAATACGGCAAAACCGCCGACTTAGCAAAAAATGACGGCGAAAGCGTTAGAGATGCGCAGTTTGTTGTAGGTGTTCGAGCGTGGTTTTAGACGTGTTTTAAAGGACTATGAGCAGAAAACAGTTTATAGAAAAGGTGTTTGACTGTGTTTAAATAACTTGTCCAGCGCACCAGCCAGATGACCAACTCCATTGGAAATTGTAACCACCAAGCCAGCCGGTTACATCCAGCACTTCGCCAATAAAATAAAGCCCCTTGACCTTGCTTGATTCCATCGTTTTTGAGGATACCTCATCACAATCAACGCCGCCCAGGGTTACTTCCGCTGTGCGATAACCTTCGGTGCTGTTTGGTTTAAATGCCCATGCGTTAAGTTTGTCGGCAATGGCTTGCAACCGTTGATGTGAGAACGACTGTAACGGCTCGTCAATAGAGTCAGTGGCTAAATAAGCGCTCAGAAAGCGTTTAGGTAAATGCTCGAAGAGGGTGTTTTTTAATGAAGTATTCGGCTGTTCGCTTTGTCGAGCAATAAGATAAGGGTAAACGTCTAATTCCGGCAATAGATTAATCGACACCGTTTCACCCGCACTCCAATAAGACGAAATCTGCAAAATAGCCGGGCCGCTCAGACCACGGTGCGTCAGCAGAATATTTTCTCTAAAATCAGCGCGTTCATTACTCACCAAACAATCAATCGCAATGCCGGACAATTCTGCCAACCAAGCCTTATCAGCTGGCTGCACGGTAAATGGTACAAGCCCAGCCGTTGTTGACCATACGTGGTGGCCAAATTGTTTTGCCAGTTGGTAGCCAAAGGGTGTGGCTCCCATCTTAGGAATGGATAAGCCACCGGTTGCAACAACCAGCGAGCTCGATGAAAATGTCCCCAAACTGGTGTCGGTTACAAACAGGTTATTTGCCGATTGTTCAATGCTTAAAATATCGCAAGATAAGCGTATCTCAACACCCGCCTGGGCACATTCCGACAGCAGCATATTAAGAATGTCTTTTGAGCTGTCATCACAAAATAACTGCCCGTGCTTACGCTCGTGAAACGGGATGTTGTAGTCGCTCACCAAGCCAATAAAATCCCATTGTGTATAACGGCTAATGGCGGATTTACAAAAGTGTGGGTTATGTGAAATAAAGTTCTCTGCCTCAACGCTGTAATTGGTGAAATTACAGCGCCCACCACCGGACATAAGGATTTTCTTACCCGCCTTATTCGCGTGATCCAGCACCACCACGTTGCGCCCGCGTTTGCCCGCTTCAATCGCGCACATTAAACCCGATGCGCTAGCACCAATAATAATCACATCAAAATGGCTTGGTTTCATGTAACACAAGGTAGGGGTAAAAAAGAAGTGATTATAAAGCCGAATTGGAATGAGTGTGGTTTTTCACTCATCCCCATGAGACTTATGCGCTATAGAACTCTTCGAATGGCACTCGTTGTTATGTCCATTGAGCAATCAACTCGCGTACCTCTTCAGCGCGTGTAGGCCGAACTAAGCGCGCTACTTCCTTACCATCACACAAAAGTATCAATGTTGGCCAAAGCTTAACCTTAAATGCACGGCCTAATGGTTTGCCTTTACCATCATAGATTTTTATATGGGGTAGGGAGGTGTGTGCAGTTAGTACTTCTTGTAGAACGGGTTCAGCGGCTAAACAGTGTCCGCACCAAGGTGCGCCGAATTCTAGGAGTGTATTACCAGTTAAATTGGTAACTTGTTCGGGTGTTGGTTCGTCTTGTGAATAAATAGGATTGATACCTGAATCAGTGGCATTCATGTCGCTTTTTTAGATAAGTTTAGATGTTAATCTAACAATATAATCAGACGAAAAAAGCGTCGCGTTGTTTTTTACGGTCCGAATTTATGCGATTGTTAAGGTTCCATTGCTAAGAGAATATTTACTAGCTATCCAAGATAGCTCAAACCTCCGAAGAATAAATCGTGTTTCGTCGCCTTTATCGTTAGGAGCATAAATACAAAACTTACTCATTGAGTCAAATTCTGTTTTAGCATTTTTAAAGACGTTTAATTCCTGTTAATACAATAATAAAGCTAAAACAGGCATAAATCCATTTACTTTCAATTATCGTCAACATGGATTCTAATAATTTAAAATAGCTGAAAATTTAGTTACTACCAAGCAGATATTCTGATTTTATTGGGCGCTTTTGATACGCTAACCCAATGAATTTTCCTGAAAGTTTTGATGCTATTAAAAACGGTGCCGTGGTTATCACGGTTAACCAGCGCTTGGCGCGTCATTTATTGTCAAAGGTTGAACAAGCGTACATTGCAGAAGGTGCGGTTACGTGGCTTTCGCCCTCAATTATTCCCTTTGATACTTGGTTGATGCAACACTGGCAAGAACGCTTTGCGGTGGTGGGTGATTCGGTTTCTTCATTACTTAACAAAACCTTATTAAAGCCTGAGCAAGTGCAGGTGCTTTGGCAACAAGTGATTCGCGATGGGAACGGTTCTGAGTTATTGAATGTGCCTGCTACGGCTAAGGCGGCGAACAGTGCACGGCAGTTTGCATTGGCTTGGGGTATTAACTCTAAAAGTGGCATTAATGACCCTATTGATCAGGCCACGTTTAATGACTGGCATGTTCAATACAAAGCCTTGCTGGCTAAGAATAATTGGATTGATACTCCGTCGGTGTTTGAGGCAGTTTATGGGCTGATTGCGCAAGGCAGTATGCAGACACCTAAGCACATAATATTAGCTGGGGTTGATGTGTTTACCACCTCGCAAGGTAAACTTTGGGCGTTGTTGCGCAAACAAGGCTGTGAAATTGATACGTTAAATCTTGATAAAAGTACAAAGAATGTTCAGGTAATCACCTCGGCTGATGTTAAGGGTGAATCGTGGCTAATAGCGCAATGGACGAGAGAACAATTAACGAACAACCCCAATGCCAATATTGGCGTGGTGGTGCCAGATCTGCAATCGCAACGGCAGGATCTTGAAACGGCGTTTATGCGTACGTTTTACCCAAGTATCACCTACAACGTAAATTTGCCGCTGAACAAGCCTTACAACGTGTCATTAGGCTTGTCGTTATCTCATTACGCACCAGTGCAACAAGCGCTCCGGTTATTACGCTTTTTTAGTCAGGGTTTGGTATTAAACGAGTTGGGTGAAATGTTCCGTTCGCCTTTTATCTCGGCGGGCCAAGCGGAATGGGGTGAACGTGCCAGTTTGGACGTTAGGTTACGCGAACGCGGTATTTTAAAATTATCAATTAAACAATTACGCACGTGGTTGGCGCCGAATGAGCAGCAAGATGCCTTGTGCCCGATATGGGCGGTTTCTATTAATGGGGTGATGGCGTTATTAGACACTCGCCCGAACAGAACGAACGCCAGCGATTGGGCAGATTTATTTAGGCGATTATTG
>DUCA01000108.1 GCA_012960055.1 Cycloclasticus sp. | reverse complement strand
CTGCATCTTGACGATTGATAAGACTAATGGCTTCAGGAGGCGTGATTAACTTATATTTGCGCGTCACATCACTAAAAACAGTTTGTAGCAACAAAACAATGATGATCAGCAGTGCAACAAAAAGCAAACTGTGGTTGGTTATAAATTCGATATAGATATCCATCTTGGCCTTATAGGGTGATTAAATTAACAATAAACTTTTTTTAATAATTCGACTAAATCAATGGCCGAGGGTTCTGATACGCGATACAGAACTTGCGTTGCATTTTTTTTGTAGGTGAGAACACCGGCATTACGCATAATAGCAAGGTGTTGCGATACATTGCTTTGAGTTGATCCGACACTATCTACCAGTTGCTGAACGGCTTTTTCTTCACGACCGAGTTGGCAGATAATTTTTAAACGAATAGGGTGGGCTAACACTTTCAATAAGTCGGCGGTCTTATTAATATCTAAGTCATCGTTGATTAGAACGCTGAGAGGTTCGTTGCTCATATGAAGGGTCTATTACGTTATAGTTTAGATATTAAAAAGCAAGGTATTGTAAAATGTTGATTTATGCACGCGCATTATAGCAAGCAAACTACGGAGATAACATTTTGACACAACATTTAGCGAAACGCCCCGTTGTTTTAATGATTTTGGATGGTTTTGGGTATTCAGCGTCTGGCGAATTTAATGCCATTAATGCCGCTAATACACCAACCTGGGACAAGCTGTGGGCGACAAGGCCCAAAGCGTTGCTGGATTGTTCAGGTTCAGCGGTGGGCTTACCGGACAGGCAAATGGGGAATTCCGAAGTAGGGCATTTGCACTTAGGCGCGGGTCGTTTATTGGCGCAAACCTTTACTCAGCTCAATAAGGAGGTTGAATCTGGGGCATTTAAACAGAACACCGTGTTATGTGATGTGGTGAGCGATGTTGTCGAGCGTGAGACGGCGCTGCACGTGGTTGGTTTACTGTCACGGGGTGGCGTGCATAGTCATGAGGACCATATCCAAGCGATGTTGGAAATGGCCGCAGAGAAAGGCGTTAGAAAATTGTATTTACACGCCATTTTGGACGGGCGAGATACGCCACCGCAAAGTGCTCAAGCGTCATTAGAGAAAATGGACGCCTTGTTTGCTCGATTAGGTGTTGGTAAAACGGCGTCATTGATTGGTAGATTTTACGCAATGGACAGAGATAACCGTTGGGACCGTGTGCAATTGGCCTACGATTTGTTAGCGCAGGGTAAAGCGGCCTATTCAGCGATCAGTGCCGTGGATGGCTTAGAAGCATCCTACGCGCGAGAAGAGTTTGATGAGTTTGTGCTGCCAACAAGCCTTCATGCAGATGGCGAGGCGGCGGTTCAAATACAAGACGGCGACAGCGTGGTGTTTATGAATTTCCGCTCAGATCGTACGCGTGAAATCACGCGTGCCTTTACCGAGCTTGGCTTTAATGAATTTACACGTGATGTGGTACCGGTATTGAGTCAATATGTATGTTTGACCAAATACCATGCAGATTTTGACTTGCCGGTTGCCTACTCGCCGATGTCGGTTAAAAACGGTTTTGGGGAAATATTGGCGCAGCAGGGTTTAAAACAACTGCGTATTGCGGAAACAGAAAAATACGCGCACGTTACCTTCTTCTTTAACGGTGGTGTCGATGAGCCAAACGAAGGTGAAGATCGCGTATTGATCCCATCTCCCAACGTAAAAACCTATGATTTACAGCCAGAAATGAGTGCGCCGGAGTTAACGGATAAGCTGGTTGAAGCGGTTGAGTCGGGAAAATATGATGCGATTATTACCAATTACGCGAATTGCGATATGGTTGGGCATACCGGCAATTTTGATGCAGCAGTTAAAGCGGTAGAGACCATCGATAGCTGTATTGCACGCTTAGTCGAAGTGCTTGAAAAAGTTGATGGTGAGGTCTTTATTACCGCTGATCACGGTAACGCCGAGCAAATGACAGATGCAGGCACTGGGCAAAGCCACACCGCGCACACCACAAACCCGGTGCCGTTTGTTTATGTTGGACGTGCCGCAAGGCTTGAGACAACGGGCGACTTGGCAGATGTGGCGCCAACACTTTTAAAAGCGATGGGCTTGGAACCATCAGCAGATATGTCTGGGCACAGCTTGTTGCATTTAGAGGAATAGGGTTCATTTGTACTATCTCGTGAAAATTTTCCGGAGTCACTGGGCTAGTGGCTTTATTGCGCTAGGTTTACTGTTGGCATCAACACTCGCCGCGGGGTCGCCAGAAAGTGAGAATAAGAAGCAGCTAGACAAATTGCGTGAACGTATGCAGCAAGTTGAAAAGACCTTGTCTGCAACGCAGTTGTCGCAAACAAAAGAAGAAAAGCAGTTAAAGCAACTGGATAAGCGTTTAGGTGAGTCGTCGAAGAAACGACGGTTTTTGGATAAAAAACAGGCGGTTACGAAAAATAAAATCAAGGGGCTTCAACGTGAGCAAAAAGCCTTAAAGCAGAGGATAACAAAGCAAAAGGTGCTATTGGCTGAGCAATTGAAGTCGGCTTATTTAATGGGCAAGCAACAACGCGTCAAAATGCTACTCAATCAGCAACAGCCGGATCGAATGAGTCGGGTGATGCAGTATTATGATTATTTCAATCAGGCGAGGCTCGACAGCGTTAAACGTTTAGAAGTAGATATCCAGCAACTCAGTAGCGTGGAAGACACGTTGGTTGGCGAACAGCGTGTGTTAGCTTCCTTTGTCACAGCGATGCGGCTAGAAAATCAAAAACTTCTGGAGTCGAAAAAGCAACGTAAACTTGTCCTGCTTAAGTTACGTAAGCGAATTAAAACATCCTCACAACAACTGGCGGAGTTGAAAGCCAATGAAAGGCGTTTGACGAAATTATTGGCCAGTATTCGCCAAGTAATCAACGATATTCCCGTTGTAGGCCAACAAAACAAATCTTTTCATACCTTAAAGGGCAACATGCGTTGGCCGGTTAAAGGCAGAATTCGTAACCGGTTTGGCAGCGCAAGAAGATCGGGGCGTTACGATGGGGTGGTTATTTCTGCAAGCGAAGGCACATCAGTCAGGTCTATTTCACACGGGAGGGTGGTGTATGCCGATTGGTTGCGGGGTTATGGTTTGTTGATAATTGTTGATCATGGTCTCAATTACATGAGTTTGTACGCCTTCAATGAAGGGCTGTACAAAGAAGTGGGAGACAGGGTGCAAGTCGGCGAAACGATAGCCACGGTCGGTGTGAGTGGCGGACAACAGCAAGCCAGTCTATACTTCAGCATTAGAAAAAATGGCAAGCCAGTGAATCCAATTTATTGGTGTCGTGCGACTAACAATGGTCGCGTCGGATAAATACAGTAAGTTAATGGAGTAAGTATGAGTTTTTTACGTAAAACGTTGCCGGCACTATTAGTGGGTGCTGCACTGGGCGTTATGTTAAGTGTGGGCGGCACGGTATTGGCTGAAAAAGAGCGGGCTCGTAGCTCCTTGCCGTTGGAGGATTTAAAGGCGTTTTCAGAAGTGTTTGGGCAGATTAAAGCATCTTACGTTGAAGAGGTTAGCGACCATGACTTACTCGAAAATGCGATTAAGGGTATGTTAACGGGTCTAGACCCACATTCTACGTACTTGGATAAAAAGGCATTTAAAGATTTGCGTGAAGGAACGCGAGGCGAGTTTGGTGGTTTGGGCATCGAAGTGGGTATGGAAGATGGTTTTGTAAAAGTAATCGCCCCCATTGACGACACGCCAGCGTTTCAATCGGGTGTAGAAGCGGGTGACTTAGTGATTCGCCTAAATGAAAAATCAGTAAAAGGCATGACCTTGAGCGATGCGGTGAAAATCATGCGTGGCAAACCGGGCACTGACATCACGTTAACGATTATACGAGATGGTGAGCCTAAGCCGCTTAAAATTTCAATTACGCGTGCAATAATAAAGGTGGTCAGTGTCAAAAATCGTTTGTTAGAACCGGGCTACGGTTATGTGCGAATCGCGAGTTTTCAAACGCGCACCGGTAAGAATTTGCACGAGGCAATATCTAAACTTAAAAAAGAAAGTGAAAACAGCGAGCTAAAAGGTCTTGTGTTGGATTTACGCAATAACCCAGGCGGGTTGTTGAATGCCGCCGTGGCGGTGAGTGATGCGTTCTTAGAAAAGGGCTTGATTGTGTATACCGAAGGTCGAATTGAGCATTCTAAAATGAGCTTTAAAGCGGGCCCTGATGACATATTAAACGGTGCGCCAATTGTTGTGCTGGTGAACGGTGGTTCGGCATCGGCATCCGAAATTGTTGCCGGCGCGCTGCAAGACCATAAGCGTGCAGTTATTATGGGTCAGCAAAGTTTTGGCAAGGGCTCGGTACAAACCGTATTAGAAAACAATAGGGGTGGTGGCGC
>DUCA01000107.1 GCA_012960055.1 Cycloclasticus sp. | reverse complement strand
CGGTAGAAACCCGCTTAAAGGCCTGAGTTACAAAAGCGAAAGAATAAACACCGTAAAAAAAATCGAGCAACGTCGTTTACACAAAGCCTTATTACGTTATCACGACGCTAATAACTGGCGCGTGATTAAAGACCTATTGCTGAAAATGGGCAAAAAGAACCTCATTGGTGATGGGCCAAATTGCCTTATTCCGAGCAAACTACCCACTGGAAAACAACGCTCCAAACCCGGCACAAAAAAATTCATCACCAAACACACGTCTCAAGGCTACAAGCCATTAAAGGGGTCATTTAAACAAAAGAAACGATAAGCTGCTATGGCCAAATTGAAACAACTCAGTCTCTTTTTTGGCCCATTGTTTTCCTTGCTCGTTTTTTAAGCCTACAAAACAGCACAACAAATCCCTTGGGGTATCTTATTATTGTTTACCGGCGGCATTTGCCTCGCCAAAGCCTTCGTTATTTCTGGCCTTAGTATGCAATTGGGTGAGCAATTATCCGCCGTTACCTCATTTAGTATTATCGGCATGATGGCTGTTATTGCACTGGCCGTTACCTTCATGACAAAAGCGACGAGCAATACCGCCACAACGGCTATGTTAATACCTGTTTTAGCCGCAACTTCAATTAACGCAGAGATTGACCCGCTACACTCAGTGCCAGCTGTACATTTATGTTACCCGTTGCGACAGCGCCCAATACCATCGTTTTCAGTAGCGGACACGTCCATAGTAATCAAATGGCAAGAGAAGGCTTTATAGTCAACCTCATCGGTGCAGTGATTGTCACCCTTATTTGTTGGCTGCTGCTAACCCCATAGAAAAATGCATTTCCTCTGCTATCCTTAAAATAGTTCAGTATCATTCTTGAGGATAAGGCAATGCGCGTTCGCCAAAACACCTTGGTCTAACTCAGGCAATACTTGCCCCCTGTGCGTTATGGCACATTCAGCATTGCCACTAACAAGACTCAATAAATCCGTCAATGTTGCGCCTTTACGCAAAGATCGTTAGCCGAATAGCGCCGTTGCCGATAGCTTAAAAATCACGACGATACCGGGCAAAAAGTACTAGAAGAAGATCATTGGTCAGGCGAGCCGTGAAATACACGTAACAATGGCGAGCCTTTTGCTCCGCACGTAACCATTAGCACAAAACGCAACGCTGAAGGTAAGCGGGTGAATGACATCGGTCTGTTTTTAAAATGACTGCAAAATGGAACTTAAAGCAACTAATGGGGTATATTGGCACATAGTCCGCCGCTAAAAGATACCAAGAACACTCAGGGGGAAACTCTCTAACAAACATAAGAGTTGACGTCTTCGAGCATGGGCGCAAGCCCGACAAACCCCACCTTATCACGTGGCCATTAACCCTTAGAGTTTGGCAAAAATGACGACAACAACACTAAATACCATCTGGGTAGATGCTGATGCTTGCCCCGTGGTGATTAAGGACATTTTGTTTCGCGCGGCTGATCGCACTAGAACCCAAACCACTCTAGTCGCTAACCAGCCGATTCGCGTTCCGCCATCGGCTTACATTGCCTTTCTGCGCGTTACCGCTGGCTTTGACGAAGCCGACAACGAAATTGTTAAACGCATGCAAGCGGGTGACTTGGTCATTACAGGCGATATTCCTTTGGCCGCTGATGTCATAGAAAAAGGCGGTACCGCACTTAACCCCCGTGGCGAGCTATATACTAGTGAAAACATCAAAGACCGTTTGAATATGCGCGACTTTATGGAAACCATGCGTGCCAGCGGGCTTGAAGTTGGCGGTGGGCCACCGCCATTAAACAACACCGATAGACAAACTTTTGCGAATCAACTCGACAAGTTGCTAACGGGGGCTAGACGTTAACGGTGCCAGCTCAGCATAACGTAGCAAGATAGGGCGAAAAAGTGGCGTTTACGGGAATAAATGAGCCTTTTGCTCTGATTTTTAACGATGGATTGTCAAGCGCAGTAGTTATATGGAGCTCTCACTGTATAATTCGGTAATTAAACACTAGGACGCCCTCATGCCTAAAGCCAACGAATTAAAATGCGGAATGGTTGTTGAAGTAAACAACGAACCGTATTTAGTGAAAAAAATCGACGTACGTAACCCCTCTTCACGTGGCGCATCCACCCTGTATAAAGTCCGTTTTAATCACTTAAAAACCAAACAAAAGCGAGATGAAACGTTGAAAGGTGATGATTTTCTAAAAGACCTTGATTGCGAACGCGCGAAAATTCAATATTCATATCAAGATGGCGACAGCTACACCTTTATGAATTTGGACAGCTACGACCAATACACCGTGGACGCTGACGACATTGAAGAGCAAATAAAATACCTCAGCGAGGGGTTGGACAGCCTGGTTGGCATTTTGTTGGACGAAACCTTGGTGGCCATTGAACTACCTGGCAACATCAGCTTACAAATTGTTGATACCGCGCCTGGGCTAAAAAGCGCTTCCGCCACATCGCGCACAAAACCCGCAACGCTAACTACTGGGCTAGAAGTGCAAGTACCTGAATACATCGATAACGGCGAAGTCATTAAAATTAACACCAGCACCGGAAAATTTGTCTCGCGCAGCTAAAGGAAAACCTTATGAACGACATAGAACAACTACGCCAAGCACTCACCACGCTACAGTTTAGCGACACCATGAACATAGTGGATGCCTTATACAACTTCACCCCCTGTGCTTTTAGCAACGGTAACACGCAAAATGAAGCAGGTGAAAATAATGGCTCTTGCAAACTATTTGCCTTTGCTAAGCTTAATGACTTTAGCGAGCCACAAACCTTGGCCTTATTTGGTCAGTTTTACCGCGATGTACTGACAACACCCGAAGGTGATGGCCACCAAAACATTCGCAATTTCATGAAAACCGGCTGGACTGGTATTCAATTTGAGAACTCTCCTTTAACCAAAAAAAAGTAAATCACCGTGTCTAATTCTGCCTTTTCATCACTACCTATTTCCCCTGCACAAGTTAAAAATTTAACCTCGTTAGGGTATAAAAAAATGACCCCCGTGCAAGCGCAAAGCTTGCCGCACATGCTAAAAGGCAAGGACATTATCGCGCAAGCAAAAACAGGCAGCGGCAAAACTGCCGCGTTTGGCATTGGCTTATTAGATAAAATTAACCCACGTTTTTTTGGCACACAAGCCTTGGTGCTTTGCCCTACGCGTGAGTTAGCCGACCAAGTGGGTAAAGAGATTCGCAAGCTCGCCCGAAGTGTGCCGAATATTAAGCTGGTGCTTTTATGTGGAGGCAAACCCTTTGGTCCACAAGTTGGCTCATTAGAACATGGCGCACACATTGTGGTGGGCACACCTGGAAGAATTCAAGATCACCTAAAAAAGCGCACGCTAAAAGTAGAGCAACTTAACACCCTAGTTTTAGATGAAGCGGACAGAATGCTGGATATGGGCTTTTCTGAGGTGATGAGCGACATCATCAAGCAAACCCCCAAGTCCCGCCAAACCTTGCTATTTTCAGCGACCTACCCTGACGAGATTAAAAAAATGTGTCGCTCTATTCAACGTGCCCCCATTACGGTTACGGTTGAATCGGAGCATGAGCAAAGTGTTATTGAGCAATTGTTTTACCAAGTTAAAAAACACGAACGTAATAATACCTTGCTGGCGCTTTTCCACCATTACCAACCTAGAACAGCCGTTGTGTTTTGCCACACAAAAGCACAATGCGGTGAAATGGCCGAGTTTCTTCGTGACAACAACATTGAATCATTAGCCATTCACGGCGATTTAGATCAGCGCGAACGCGATCAAGTATTGATTCGTTTTGCTAACAACAGCTGTAGTGTGCTGGTGGCGACCGATGTTGCTGCGCGTGGACTGGACATTAAATCCATCGGCATGGTTATTAATTACGAACTACCACGCGATCCTGAAATTTATGTACACCGTATTGGTCGTACCGGTCGCGCTGGCGAAAAAGGCCTTGCCATGAGCCTCTTTACAGAACACGAACAAGTTCGCGTGAACGCCATTGAGGACTATCAGAAAAAACCGTGCTTGATTGATAGCCCCGCGTCGCTCGACCACGATTCAACCTACAAGTTATATCCACCCATGACCACCATCCAAATCGATGGCGGCCGTAAAGATAAAGTACGCCCCGGCGATTTATTGGGCGCTCTTACCGGTGACGCCGGTTTACAAGGCGCTCAAATTGGAAAAATTGATATCTTTGACCGTTCCAGCTACGTGGCGCTGGAACATAGCGTGGTTCGACAAGCACTTAATTATCTAGCTAATGGCAAAGTAAAAGGTCGCCCAGCTAAAGCGCGAAAAGTGCGTTAGCGCTAGCATTGAAACGCAGAAATGCTGCGACCGCACATTTCTGCTATAATCCATAAATGCCGTGAACCGTAGCCCTTACGCTC
>DUCA01000106.1 GCA_012960055.1 Cycloclasticus sp. | reverse complement strand
GCCGTTACAAGTACTTGCGTGTTATCGGGGCAGATGGTTGCGCTAAGAAATGCCGGCAAGCCTTCCGGTTGTGTGCGCTTCCAAGTTTTACCTGCATCGTTAGAGTTTAAAATAAAACCAATACCTGCAATCACCACATCATCACCCGAGGTAGCGGCTGTTTGAATACGATCGGTGCGATGTATCGGTTGTTTTTTTGACTGCTCGACACCGTCCAACACCAATGGTGCTTCACAGGCCATTAATGTTAAACAGGTTAACGGTATTAACAATACGTGAAAATTCATTTCTCCCCTCAATGTGATGCCTTATACAAACTGATAAAGCATTTACTATACCAATTTTGTTTTATATAACTAATTCTTTATTCTAAACCGTACTCAGTACTCGCTCCATGCGTTAAAAACAATAATATCTAGACTTAAAAGATTTGATGCGCTATTTTCAAACCATTAAATCATCAAATCATTAATAACTCGAAAAACATCGACCCAATAATCAGGAGAACAAAATGAAAGCAGCCATCTACTACGGCCCAGAAGACATTCGCTGTGGCGAAAAAGCTGACCCTAGCATCGACGAGCCCCATCAAATTTTAGTGGAAGTCATCGCCACCTCTCTTTGTGGTTCAGATTTGCATTTATACCGCGGCGCAATGGACCCTATTATGGAGCGAGGGCACTCACAAACTGGGCATGAACTGATAGGTCGCGTTAGCGAAATCGGCAGTGGCGTTGGTAAATTTAAAGTCGGTGATCGCGTTTCAATGGGCTATTCCTGCTCTTGCGGTGAATGTTACATGTGTGAAGTGGGTCAAACCGCGCATTGCGAAACCACGCAAAAAGCCGTGTACGGTTTTGGCGTTCCATTTGGTGATTTAAACGGCACACATACCGAAGCGTTGATATTACCGCATGCCGAAGGACACGTTATTAAAGTACCTGATGCGATTGATGATGCATCCGCCTTAACGCTTTCTTGCAATTTGCCGTCTGCGATTATCGCCAATAAACTAGCCGATATTCAACCTGGCGAAAACGTTGCGATTATAGGCTGTGGCCCAACGGGTCTACTGGCCATGGATATTGCGCTAGGTAAATCAGCGGGACAAGTGTTGTGTATTGACCAATTAGATTACCGACTTGCAGTGGCCGCAAAAAAAGGCGCAAGCACCCTTAACTCAACCAAAGTAGGCTGGAAAGAAGAAGCATTAGCCTTAACCAACGGACGTGGTTTTGACAAAATAATTGAAGTAATCGGCTACCCAGAAACCCTGCAAATGTGCCTAGACTTAATTCGCCCAGGCGGCACCATCGCGGCGATTGGTGTTTTTTGTGACCAAGAGTTTAACTTGGTATTAGCGGACGTGTTCCTACGCGATATCAGCTTGCACATGAATGGCTTTGCCAACGTGCAACCGTATATGTGGGAAGGCATTCGCTTAATGGAACGCGGCGTAATCAACCCCGCTGAATATTTTTCTCACGATTATAGTCTTGATAACATCGACCAAGCGTTTAAGACATTTTATGACAAGTCTGACAATGCATTGAAGATGATGATTAGGCCTTAGGCTGCACACTCCTTCCAATAAAAACTGTTATCTATTCCACCTTCATCCCTCTTGCAGGAAAGCATTAAGCTTTTCTCCCCTTCCCCTCGAAGGGGGAGGGAACTTAAGGACATTTCCACGCCACACAGACCTCTACAACTTTGCAGCAGGTAGCAACATAGGCTTCAGCTTCTTAAGAACAGGCACTTAACACTCACAAAAAAGCCCGCGCCATTTTGGCGCGGGCTTTTTTAACGAATCTGAAGAAACCACCTACATTTGCGGCTTGTATTTAGAATGATCAAAATTCCTATGCGACTCTATATTCGCCGGTTCAATACCAAACGCAGTTTGCTTACTGATATTTTGCGCGTTGATTTCATCGTATTTCAAATACCAAATTTTGTGCATTTTATAAAACGGTATTTCAGGGTACAAATGATGAATCAAGTGATAGTTTTGATACACCAATAACGGCGTTAACAACCACTCCCAACCCATACGCATAGTCGTCGCCATGTAAGGGTCTTCCGTTTGACTAACCGTTGCAGGGTGATGCGGCAAAATAACGAATACAACCGCAATCAAAAACAAGGTAATACGTGACGGTATAAACCACAACATGAGCAATTCGTAGCCATAACCATAATAAAGCGAAGCGGCAAACAATAGCACTAACGCAGAGTAGTACATAATAAGTGCTTTGGCGTGGCGTTTAATCACTTTGCCGCCGTATTTGAAAAAGTAGTAGATATAGTAACCGTCAAAAAATGACCATCTAAACGGTACTTGCCACCAAGGTGATTCATGTTCAAAACGGTCTGGGTCCATCGGGCCGTTGGCATAAATATGATGCTGGTTATGCACCCACCGTAACGCTACCATGGGTGCGTAAGGAAATAGAAAAAACAACCCTATCGCGCCGACTGTTTCATTGACTGTTTTATTGCTGGATAAGGAGTGATGAGATGCATCATGGATAACGCTAAATAACCCGTATGTTAAAAAGCCGTTAATAATCGCGCCTTGCCACATCGGCAACACACCATTCATTGCGTAATACCACACCATACCAAGGCTACTCATCACTACCACAAATAACATCATGGTGGGCACCGCTATAGTTGGTGCGCGAAGCAGTGACTTAAAATATTCATCACCCGCTGTCGTTTGTTCTGCGCTCATATTGCGTCCTCATCAAGCATGAAAAAAATTATTGTATATTCTTTTATCGAAAGCGGCCAAATACCTTATAGAAATAAAGTGATCAATATCACTACTGAACAACATCCAGTTATCGCTATATTCAACAATAAGGTTACCTAGAAGCTTCTTTCAAGAAGGGCCTGACAACCCTGTCCAAACAGCATTCCTACTTGGACTACTGATGCTCGTTCTCTTTTTCTATTTTACCTAATCGATACGCCAACTGCGGACGCGTCATCCCTAGGGAGCGCGCGGCGCTTGATAAATTACCACGGGCGCGGTTAACCGCTTCTTGCAAAATCGTTTCTTCTATCTCGAAGAGGTTGTTTTGTGCGTCAAAAAACATTTCAACAAATTGTTTATACACGCCTTTGCTAACTTTTTTTAATTGGCCACTTTCATCAATCACAGACTCATCAGTTTGCTCTACATTCATCATCGCAAACAGGTGTTTCAGCTCTACCTTGCCACCGTTATCACAAAGCAACACCCCTCTTTCGATAATATTTTCAAGCTCACGGATATTGCCCGGCCATTGATACTCTTCCAACTGAGCCATTGCGTGATGTGTAATGCCTTTTACTTCTTTGTGGTATTTCACCTTGTATTGGTCAACAAAGTTATTTGCCAACAAAGCAATGTCACATTGTCGGTCCCTTAATGGCGGAATGCTGATGGGATAAACATTGAGTCGATAAAACAAATCGCGTCTGAATTCACCTTTTTCAACTTTCTCTAGCAAATCCGCGTGCGTGGCTGCTACCACACGAACATCGACCTTGATAACTTTTGTGCCACCCACTCGCTCAATTTCGCTTTCTTGCAATACGCGCAATAATTTTGCTTGAGCAGAATAAGACAAATCGCCGATTTCATCTAGAAACAAGGTGCCGCCGTTGGCGCGTTCGAAGCGGCCTTCGCGTGATTGATGCGCGCCTGTGTACGCGCCTTTATCCACACCAAACAGCTCGGCTTCTAATAAATCATCGGGAATAGCCGCGCAGTTAACCGCAATAAACGGGGCTCCGTTTCTACAACTCCTACGGTGTAAAGAACGTGCAAACAATTCTTTACCCACACCCGTTTCACCCAGCAATAAAACAGTTACCGGCCCTTGCGTCGCTTTTTTCAATAAGCTGAACGCATCTTTGAATGGTTTAGACACACCTAAAATGTGGCTGTCTTCCTTTTCTTGCTCAATCAGTGACGACCTTAAACTCACCACTTCATCGCGCAAATCAAGAATCTGGTCAACGATACTATCGGCTTGATAATATTGCCTGAGTTGTTCGGCGTTTTCCCATTCCGCATCGGGCTTGCCTACAATCAAACAACTATCATTACCGCAGGCACGACACTCATGTTCAGAAAACAATATGGACTGGCCAGTGAATTCCGAACTGTATCCAGTCGCATAGCCTACCTCCATCCAGCAAACA
This sequence comes from Cycloclasticus sp., assembly GCA_012960055.1. Taxonomy (GTDB): domain Bacteria; phylum Pseudomonadota; class Gammaproteobacteria; order Methylococcales; family Cycloclasticaceae; genus Cycloclasticus. The sequence goes on along the minus strand of DUCA01000106.1, from coordinate 224 downwards.
GGGTCATCAGACGGGCCAAACGCTTTTTGATGCACTTCGCTTTCGTATGAATTTTCCCAGCGCAATTCCATATAGAACTGCTTCTTTTTGGAATTAAGTTCAAATTTAATCGGCGTTACACGAACTATGCCTTCTAGCTGGTGCAATTGCGGGCCGACTAGAAATTGATCTTTTTCACTAGCATCAGGACGCAGTTGCCTAGCCAGCTTGGCGTCTTCAACACC
>DUCA01000105.1:3908-4448 GCA_012960055.1 Cycloclasticus sp. | reverse complement strand
CTTCCCAATCTGGAAAGTAAATCAGTGGTAGTTCGGTCGTTAAGAAAAAAGGAATCTCGCGTTCTAAACGCAATGCAGATTGCGTGTCGGAACAAATAACAATAAACAGTTGCTCAGAAGCAAGCGCAACGTTGGCGATGTTCAAAGCATCAGAACAGCCATCAAAGACCCCCCAGTCGAAGGCTTGATGTTTATTTTTTGGTAGGTCGAGGCTAGCGAAGGGCATGCTTTAAAAGTAACGAAAAGTAGGGCGGCCATTTTCGCATAAACGCATAACAGATGCGCTTCAATTGACAGAAATAAAAAAGGCCTGGCTAAATAGCCAGGCCTTTAAATAACGCGAATGCGTGTTTATTTAGGTTTAACTGTTGATAGACCTAAAACGTTCCAAGTTTGCATACCACCGCGGTACCATTTTAATTTTTCTGCAGGGTAACCTAGTTTAAGTAACGAGTGGATGTTTCTAGGTGATTGACCACACCACATGCCATTACAGAACATAACTAAAGTTTTAGCTTTTGAGAAATCCCATTTACCGTC
>DUCA01000105.1:0-3795 GCA_012960055.1 Cycloclasticus sp. | reverse complement strand
CCAATCTGGTGTGCGTGAATCGATAACCATGATGCTTTTGTCGCTATCCATTTTTTTAAGGTAATCCATAACTTCTAGTTCACCAATCGTTTCAACACCAGGTGCTAATTTAATTGGGCGAATACAAAAAGGAGGGCAAGGACGTGATGTTTTAGCGTAATCTGAAGCAATCATGTGGTTGTTGTCTTGATTACGTGCAATAGTGAATTTTTCACCATTTACTGTAAATTCAACACTTGCTATGTCAGGCGTGATGTTTACAGGTTGGGCAGTAGCGCTAAAGCTAACAAAGCCAGTTAGAACAACCAAGTTAATGGCTAACATCTTTATAGTTTTCATTGTTATCTCCGAAAAATGATTGTATGTATAACCCCGAATACGAATAGTTATAAGCTTATTTGGTACTGTATATTGTTTTTTTAGTGTTTGCAAAAAAAAACTAAAATTACAGGGTCTTTGTCGATTTATTGACGACGCTATTAATAACAAGCTTATGTTCAAAATAAACAGAGAACTTTGAATAGTTCCAACGGGTAATGGGGGGCGCCAATGGCAGGGTATGTTATAGCCGGTTCGCCGAAATTTGATTTAACTTGACCCATCGATTGACCGTTAGTGGGTCTTAGTAAGCCAGCGGCTGTGTTTGCCGGTTCCTTATTTATCACATCAATGAGTAAAACGTCTGCATTGCTAGTGTAGGCACTTAAACATAAAATCCTGATTAGGATGGCTTTCTGTAACGTCATGATTATTCCCTTAGTAACTGCTATAACTTAAAATATATTATCTAAAGGCAATACAATGATATTTCTATCCGTTGTAACGCGACTAACGGTCGCAATATATGCTCTAATTCTCACCTATGTTTAAACCACTCGAAATATTTATTGGTCTTCGATACACGCGAGCGAAACAGCGCTCGGGTTTTATATCGTTCATTAGCATGACCTCCATGTTGGGTATTGCCCTGGGTGTGATGGCGCTTATCACGGTGTTGTCTGTGATGAATGGCTTTGAAGCGCAATTGCGAGAAAAAATATTGGGTATGGCTTCTCATGTGACGATTAAAGAGTCCCAAAATGCCTTGCATAATTGGCAACAACTAGGCAGTAGTTTAGACACTGCAAAAGACATTGTTGGCTGGGCACCCTATGTCAGAGCTGAAGTCATGTTAAGTGCGAATCAACGCGTTAGCGGGAGTTTGTTGCGCGGCATTCTTCCGAAAAAAGAAGGTGAAGTATCTGATATTGCCAATAAAATGATAATAGGGCAGTTAGAACAATTAAAACCTAAGGGTTTTGGCATCGTGTTGGGTGCTGAACTAGCTCGTTTTTTACGCGTTGGCGTGGGCGATAAGGTAACGGTGATTACCCCACAAGTAACGCCGACGCCAGCCGGAATTTTGCCCAGGCTTCGTCGTTTCACGGTGCTAGGTTTATTCGAAGTAGGAATGTATGAATATGACCGTAATTTAGCGCTGATTCATTTAGGCGATGGGTCTAAGTTGTTACGGTTGAATAATGGTGTCTCGGGTATCCGTATCAAACTGGATGACATGTTCCGGGCGCCTTACGTGACGCGTGAAATTGCAAAAAGACTAACGCCGAATTACACCATCTCTAATTGGACAATGGAGCATAGCAATTTCTTTAAAGCAATCAAAACTGAAAAGCGCGTAATGTTTATTATCCTGATGTTAATCGTTGCCGTGGCGGCATTTAATATTGTGTCAACGCTGGTGATGGTGGTAACGGATAAACGATCTGAAATTGCCATTTTAAGAACACTTGGTTTTACCCCCAGTTCGGTGATGGGCGTGTTTATGGTTCAAGGGACGTTGATCGGCTTAATTGGCACCATCGTTGGCGTCATTGCAGGTGTTGCCCTAGCGCTTAATGTTGAGACTATCGTGCCGGCGATTGAGCATTTTTTTCAAGTACAGTTTTTGCCGGCAGAAATCTATTACATCAGTGATTTACCGTCTAAATTGGTTTGGTCGGACGTGACCACCATTGCAACGTACTCATTTATTCTTTCTTTAATATCGACCATCTACCCAGCTTGGCAAGCATCTAAAATAAACCCCGCGGAGGCGTTACGTTATGAGTGAGGTTTTTTTAAATTGTGAAGGATTAACGAAGACGTTTGATGAAAAAGGTCTGGTTGTGCCGGTGCTTAAAGGTGTTGATTTAACCTTGCATCAAGGTGAGCGCTTAGCGATTATGGGTACCTCGGGTTCTGGAAAAAGTACCTTGTTGCATTTATTGGGCGGTTTAGATCAGCCAACATCCGGTACGGTGATGATGGGCGGCAAAGACTTAAGTGTTTTAAACGAAAAAGAACGCTCTTCACTGAGAAATAAACAGCTTGGTTTTGTTTATCAGTTCCATCATTTATTAGGCGAATTTAGTGCCCTGGAAAATGTTGCTATGCCCTTGTTGATAGGCGGCGAGTCAACGGAATCAGCGCGTGAAAAGTCGTATCAAATGTTAAGCCAAGTGGGTTTGGGGGATCGGCTGGAGCACCGTTTTTCTGAGCTGTCTGGCGGTGAACGCCAACGTGTTGCGATTGCTCGGGCATTGGTGACTAAACCAACGTGCGTGTTAGCGGATGAGCCCACGGGTAATTTAGATAGAAAAACGGCAGAGCAAATTTATGAGTTAATGTTGGAGCTGAACCAACGTTTAGATATTAGTTTGCTCTTGGTGACTCATGATAGTCAGCTGGCGAGCAAAATGGATAGAGTATTAACGCTAGAAGATGGCTTACTAACGAGCTAGCCACCGCTTAATAACAATCCAGCGCCAAACCCCTCTTGCAAGTGCGTAACCCAGTCCGGCGGAGCTGGTGCCAAGTACGAAGCAACCAAGAAGGAAGGGTTTCCAGCTGCTCCCAAGGCTGCTCATCAGCATGTCGATTGAAAATTCGAAGTCTTGCGCGTTAGAGGGGGTATCCATTATCAAGGCGCCAATCCAGTAAGCGGCATAAAACATCGGTGGCATGGTAATCGGGTTGGTAATCCAAACGGTGGCGACTGAAACCGGTAGGTTAACGTGCAAGATAATGGCGGCAGCGGCGGCTATTAGCATTTGTGTGGGTAGTGGGATAAACGCAATAAATAAGCCGACAGCGATGGCGCCGGCGAAGGAACGGCGGTTTAAGTGCCATAAGTTTGGGTTATGCAATAGTGTTCCAAATACTTTAAGGTGTTTATGTTTCTTGATGCTGTCGCTATCAGGGAAGTATTTGTTTATGATTCTTTTCGGCATACAAATCAGGTTAAGGTTTTAATTAAGTGTAGCAGAGCATGGATGCGGCGAAATGAATAATTTCCAAAATTTATGCTGTTGTTTTGTGCGGGCGTTTTGTCTGTGCAATTTCTCGATGCTTTGCCCGAGTTTAATTATTTAATGGTAGCCGTGTTACTTTCGCTGCTTCAATACAAAGCCGAGCAATTGAAGGCAGATGTTATTGTCTCGCCGCATCACGGCAGCAAAACATTCTCGAGCGAGCGCTTTATCGCGGCGCTTGACCCTGACTATGTGTTGCTTCCTGTTGGTTATCGAAATCGTTTTGGTTTCCCTAAAGAGCAGATTGTTAGCCGTTATAGCAAGCGAGATGTTGCAGGCTTTAACGCGGCTAATCATGGTGCGTTAAGTTTTGACAAATCAACGGATTGAGGTTGAAAGTTATCGTCAGGCACATTCTAAGTTTTGGGATTGGCTTGAATAAAAGTTTAGTTAACTCGGTTTAATAGCATGTGGGCAGGTGCCTAGTGAACAAAAATAAAGTAAT
>DUCA01000104.1 GCA_012960055.1 Cycloclasticus sp. | reverse complement strand
TGTGTCAGCTTACGACGGCGGAGCGTTTGAATATTTGCCGAAGCCATTTGATGTTGACGAAATGGTCGCTCAAGTTGAACGCGCATATGAACACAATAGAAATAAAGCACAGGTAAAGGAACAAGGCGTTATAGATGGGATTAGTGCGAGCGGTATTATTGGTAGCGCGCCCGCCATGCAAGCTGTTTTTAGGGTCATTGGTCGTTTATCCCGCTCAAATATAACCGTGATGATCAATGGTGAATCCGGCACGGGTAAAGAGTTAGTGGCAAAAGCCTTGCATAAACACAGTTTAAGAAAGGATAAACCGTTTATTGCGCTGAATATGGCGGCAATCCCTAAAGATTTAGTGGAGTCGGAATTATTTGGACACGAGAAAGGAGCGTTTACTGGCGCAAACAGTTGCCGTAAAGGCCGTTTTGAGCAAGCCGATGGCGGTACGTTATTCTTAGATGAAATTGGTGATATGCCCGCCGAGATGCAAACTCGGTTATTGCGCGTGCTGTCCGATGGCGAGTTCTTTTCTGTGGGAGGGCACCAGCCGATAAAGGTAGACGTTAGAATTATCGCCGCCACTCATCAGGGCTTAGAAAAACTGGTTGAGGAGGGCTTATTTAGGGAGGATTTATTTCATCGTTTGAACGTCGTTCGAATAAAAATACCGCCGGTTAGAGAGCGCCGAGAAGATATTCCCTTGTTATTAGAGTACTTTCTTGCGAAAGCGGCGGAACGATTGGGCGATGATGTGAAGGCCTTGGGCGAAGACACGATGCGTCATTTATCGGCTTTACCGTGGGCCGGCAATGTCCGTCAAATTGAAAACACCTGCCATTTACTCACTGCAATGTGTCCCAGTAACACAATTCAGATAGATGATTTGCCAGAAGAATTAAAGGCTGAAAGCGTTAAGCAGCCGTTGGTAGTAGAGGGTAATTGGTTGGAAGCGGCAAGGTTGGATATTATCAAAAGGCTCTCTGCAGGAGAAGATGATATCGCCAAGCGCGTGGTAGCGTCGATAGAACAAGTGCTGATTATGCAGGCGCTTGAAATGACCAAAGGTCGTCGGCAAGAAGCGGCTAAATTATTGGGTCTAGGGCGCAATACCTTAACCAGAAAGATAAAAGATTTTAGTGCTTAAAAATTAGTAGTCGAGGCTACCGATTAATTCGGATAGGTGATTTAGTTGCTGCTCATCTAAGTAATCGGCAATGCCGTCATTAATTTTTTTACTGAGCAGTGGGTCGTAGAACAAGCCCGTCCCCAAACCAATGGCGCTAGCGCCAGCAATAATAAACTCAAGCGCATCGTTAACCGTGGTGATACCACCTTGACCAATGATAGGAATATTGTGCGCTTTGCAGACCTGATAAACCTGATGTACTTTTAGTAAGGCGATTGGTTTAATCGCTGGGCCAGAGAGCCCGCCTTGGACGTTGCCAATAATCGGTGTTCTAGTTTTAGTGTCAATCGCCATGCCCATCAGTGTATTAATCACAGAAAAAGCGTCACTGCCGGCCTCAATACAACGCTTTGCGTTTTCGGCAATATTTGTTTGGTTAGGTGACAACTTGGTAATGATGGGTTTTTTAGTCACGGAGCGGCAGGCTTCTACTACGCGAGCTGACATGTCAGGATCATTGCCAAAGGTCACGCCGCCCTCCTTAACGTTGGGGCAGGAAATATTGATCTCAATCGCGTCGATAGGCGATTGGTCGAATAAACGCGTGACCTCAGTGTATTCTTCAATGGTGGAGCCAGAGACGTTAGCGATAAAACGAGTTTCTTCAAAATCTAAAGCAGGAAGAATGTCATTAACCACGCGATGGGCGCCAGGATTTTGCAGGCCAATAGCGTTGAGCATACCCGATGGGGTTTCATAAACCCGGTGGGTAGGGTTGCCCGGACGCGCCTCTAAAGTGGTGCCTTTAAGGCAAACGGCGCCGATATCTCGATGAGAAAAGCCTTCCACACGCGTATATTCTTGACCGAAGCCGACACAACCGGATAATAAAACAACAGGCGTTTGAAAACGCATTCCGCAGAAATAAGAGGCTAATTTTGGATGCAGCATTTGTCTAGTGTTAGTGAGATAATAAGCGGATTATACCAGTTAACCGAAAGCTAAGATTGTCATGATTCACGTCGTTTTGTTTGAACCAGAAATTCCACCTAATACCGGTAATGTAATGCGCCTTTGTGCAAATTCAGGCGTACGCTTGAGCCTGATTCATCCGCTTGGTTTTGAGATAAATGACAAGCAACTAAGGCGCGCAGGCATGGATTACCGTGATGTTGTGAATGTCACCGAGTATCAAAGTTTTGATGAATTTTTAGCCGAAGTAAAACCCAATAGGGTGTTTGCGTTTTCACGCTTTGCAAAAAGCAACTATGCACAAGTGAGCTATCAAGTGGGCGATGCGTTAGTGTTCGGACCCGAAACACGGGGCTTGCCGAAAAGCTTAATAGAGTCGTTACCGGAGCAGCAGCGCATCTTAATTCCAATGCAAGAGGGCAATAGAAGTTTGAATTTATCGAACTCGGTTGCCGTTGCCGTGTATGAAGCGTGGCGGCAACATGACTTTAAATGGGACTAGGTACCCTTAGCTTAAGTGAGCGTCTGGTTTTTGCGCGCGCGTAAGCAGGTATCTGACCGCCACGTCGGGCGATAAGCCGTCATATAAAATTTTATAAACTTGGTTGCAAATCGGCATGTCGAGCGACCATTTTTGACAAATAGCGTGTACTTCTTTGGCGGCATGAATACCTTCAACCTCTTGTCCTATAAGGGCTTTAGCGTCGGCAATGGTTTGACCCTGACCCAACTGTAAACCAAGGCGGCGGTTACGGGATTTATCATCGGTACAGGTTAAAACAAGGTCACCGACACCGGCTAAGCCCAGAAAAGAACTTTCTGAGCAATGGTATACATTGCCGAGCTGAACCATTTCAGATAGCCCAAGCGTAATCAGTGCAGCGCGTGCGTTTGCTCCGTACCCTAAACCATCTGAAATGCCTGCGGCAATGGCCAAGATGTTTTTCATCGAGCCGCCAATCTCAGCACTGGCAATGTTGTCACTTGGAAAGGTTAAAAAGCTGGATGAGCGCAACGTATTAGCAACCCATGTGGCGACCTTAATATCCGGTGAGGCAACCACCACGGCGGTGGGTAAGTTGTCGGCAACTTCAAGTGCAAAACTGGGGCCAGAAACGAGCGCTATTGACGTGTTTTTACCTAACGTTTCAAATACAACTTCATGTGCCAATAAACCCGTATCGGTTTCAAAGCCTTTGGTTATCCAGGTCACGATGGCGTCGTTAGCAAGCTGCGGTTGGCATTTTAGCAAGGTTTCTCTAAACGCATGACTGGGCACGGCAATCATAAGAAAACGGTGTTCAGCAACGGTGCTGTGTAAATCGTCTGAGACGGTGAGTGTGTTTGGAAAGTCGGTGCCAGGAAGAAATTGAGCATTGCTGTGGTCGTGCCGTAACTGGCTAATGTGGGCAGGGTCGTGCCCCCACAGGGTGATATGGTGACCGGCTCGCGCCATGCTAATGGCCATAGCGGTACCCCATGAACCCGCTCCGAGTACTGCTATCTTTTCTGGCGTCATGGGGGGGATGCTTAGTTTGCTTTTGCCGCGTCGTTTTGCTGTACGTGTTGAGCGTACAAGGCATCGAAATTGACAGGGTTCAACAACATGGGAGGGAAGCCACCTTTGGTGACAATCTCGGAGACAACTTCACGTAAGTAAGGGAATAAAACGCTAGGACAGAAGCTGCCGAGTAGAGGGCCTATTTCCTCATCAGAAAAACCTTTTACGCCAAAAATTCCGACTTGAGTCGCTTCAACAAGGTATGAGGTCTTGTCGCCATTTTTAACGGTGATGGTAACAGTAATGGCAACTTCAAAAAGGTCTTGAGGTGCTTTTTTGGCGTTACTGTTTAAATTGACATCTACCGTTGGTTCCCACTTTTCGGTAAAAATTAGGGGTGCGTTGGGCGATTCAAATGAAAGGTCTTTGACAAATAGTTTCTGAATAGCGAATTGCTTTTCAGGGCTTGAAGTTGGTTCTTTAGAGGCCATGTGATTTTCCGTTTAATGGATTATTTTTTAATAAGGGGCATGTTGGCATCTTCCCAAGACTGGATGCCGCCACTTAGAGCGAAAATATTGCTGAAACCTTGTTTGCTCAAAATTTTACAGGCTTCATCCGAGCGCATGCCGGTTTTGCAATAGAACAGCAGCGGTTTACCTTCGTACTTATTTAATTTATCGGTGCTGTCTTTAATGTCAGGAAGTGGAATTAAGATGGCATCTGCGATGTGACCCGCATTGAATTCAGTTTTATTACGGGTATCGATAATAACGGCATCTTGACGATTGATAAGACTAATGGCTTCAGGAGGCGTGATTAACTTATATTTGCGCGTCACATCACTAAAAACAGTTTGTAGCAACAAAACAAT
>DUCA01000103.1 GCA_012960055.1 Cycloclasticus sp. | reverse complement strand
TGCTTTTCAGCAAAGGCATCGAAATAATGGCTTAAAAAAACCAAGCAAGAAACATCTTCTAACGTTTGTGCCTCAGGGTCAGTTTTAAGCTTTCTTTTCTGAATAATGTTGGATGCACATTCGATATCGTCATCAGCATAGTCGCTTTGTACCATCGCATTTCGCAGAATAGAGGCATGTAATTGTGCAAGATCCGTCCGCCACGTTAAATAACCGGTCAATCCTTCCGGGTAGTCTTTGCGAATCAATTTCCAACGGCACACGTGTTGTGCGTAGCAGGCCAAGGTTAACGGTTCGGAGGCATTGGGCTCGAATGCGCGTAAGGTTTGCAGCATACGTTTCGAATACAGTACTTCAACCCCATCTTTTGGGTCATCGGCGTTTGCCTGGTCAATGCGTTTAATGGTTTGTTCCAGTAAGTGGCTCATATTGATATGTATGTTTGATAACGTGGCTGACATAGTGAGATGACAGCTGCAATAAAGCAAGTTGTTATGCTAAGCCATCAACTGTTCCGTATATGCTCTTCCATAAACCGGCAATAAAATAATAACTGTGATCATAACCTTCTTGTAGTCGATAGGTCATAGGGTAATTAGCATCTTTAGCGGCCTTAACTAAATGCTCAGGTAATGGCCTTTTTTTGTAAAAAGGGGTTGGCACTTCCTTGATCAACTAACAGAGGGAGGCGAGTGTTCGTCGTTTGAATCAGTACGTGGGGATCATATTTTTCCCATGAGCGGGTATCGCTGCCTAAATATCCGGTAAAAGCTTTTTTACCCCATAAGCAAAGGGTGGGTGCGGAAATAGGGGGGGGGAGGCTGACAGTGACTTGTATTTATTGGGGTATTTGAATACGAGCGTGATGGCGCCGTGCCCACCCACCGAGTGCCCCCCGCCTTGTCTAAATCAGCAGGAAATTGTTCACGAGCTAACTTAAATAGCTCGTCGCTGACGTATTCTTCCATACGGTAGTGGTCGCTCCAAGGGTGTTTACTAGCGTTGATGTAAAACCCTGCGCCCGAACCGAACCCCCGCTTTCATCTTCGCCAGGTAGGTTGAGGCCGCGCGGACTGGTATCAGGAGCAATTAAAATAATACCTAATTCAGCCGCGTATCGCTGCGCACGGGCTTTTGCCATAAAGTTTTCTTCTGCACAGGTTAGGCCGGACAGCCAAAAAACAACGCAGGGTGTTTTTTATCTGGCTCTGATGCTACCTGTGGTGGCAGGTAGACTGAAAACCGCATGTCTATTTATGTGTTAATGGGTATTCACTTTGAAGAAAAAGGCTTAGTTAAAGACCTTGGTTAAACGTATGTGAATTATCAAAAACGCAAATCAAAAGTCATTCCAAAGGTTTACTAGCATAGATTACTCAAGGGTTTGGCGTTGCCAAGCCCTTGATTTTTTTGGGGCATGCTCTAAAATGTCCCTCTTGAATAAGGAACGCTGCGACAGGGCTTCCCTGCTAGGCTTATTCAAGGTTCATAATTTAACGGCGTTCATTATTAACAGGAAACTGAAATAATGGACGTTGTGCAGAAGTGATCCAATCACTTTCTACCCTTCTTGGTAACAACACAATACTCGTCTTCGGTGCCTATTTTTATAATGAGGCAGGTTTATTATGAGCAATGATTTTATTTTTACATCTGAATCGGTGTCTGAAGGGCATCCAGATAAAGTGGCAGATCAGATTTCCGACGCGATGTTAGATGCGTTGTTAACACAAGACCCAGCATCACGTGTTGCGGTTGAAACCATGGTGAAAACAGGCATGGTTATTTTGGCCGGTGAAGTGACGACCAATGCGTGGGTGGATACTGAAGAATTGGTTAGAAAAGTGGTTAAAGACATCGGTTACGACAAACCAGAAATTGGTTTTGACTGGCAAAGTTGCGCAGTACTTAACGCGATTGGCAAACAATCTCACGACATTGCTATTGGTGTGGATGATTCTGATGACCACGAACAAGGTGCGGGTGACCAAGGCCTTATGTTTGGTTACGCCTGTGATGAAACAGACGTGCTTATGCCAGCGCCTATTACCTACTCTCATTTATTGGTACAAAAACAAGCGGAAGTGCGTAAGTCTGGCCAGCTCGATTGGTTGCGTCCTGATGCTAAAAGCCAATTGACGATGCGTTATGAAAATAACAAGCCTGTGGGCGTAGAAGCAGTGGTGTTATCAACACAACACGCGCCAGATATCAGCGCTAAAGATTTACGCGAAGCGGTGATTGAAGAAATTATCAAGCCGGTTCTGCCAGAAGAATGGTTTGCAGGCTGTAAGACTGAGAACATTCACATTAACCCAACGGGCCAATTTATTATTGGCGGCCCCGTGGGTGACTGTGGTTTGACTGGTCGTAAGATCATCGTGGATACCTACGGCGGCATGGCGCGTCACGGCGGCGGTGCATTTTCGGGCAAAGACCCTAGTAAAGTGGATCGATCTGCTGCATATATGTGTCGATATGTTGCTAAAAACATCGTTTCTGCTGGTTTGGCGTCACGCTGTGAAATTCAAGTGTCTTACGCGATTGGGGTGGCAAAACCGACGTCTATTTCCGTAGAAACATTTGGAACAGAAACCATTGCCAGCGACAAAATTGAAGCGTTAATCAGCGAACACTTTGATTTGCGTCCTAGAGGCCTGATTGCTGAATTGGATTTATTACGCCCAATTTACCGCGAAACAGCAGCTTACGGGCATTTTGGTCGCGAACTACCAAACTTCACTTGGGAACGTACCGATAAAGCAGATTTATTGCGTGACGCAGCAAAGTAACCTACATAACAAACAACAAGAGAGATAACTATGAGTTTTACAGATTATAAAGTAGCCGATATGTCATTGGCGCAATGGGGTCATAAAGAAATATCAATTGCAGAAAGCGAAATGCCTGGTTTAATGGCCTTGTGTGAAGAGTTTGGTGATAGCAAACCGTTAACAGGTGCGCGCGTTGCGGGCAGTTTACACATGACGATTCAAACGGCGGTGTTGATTAAAACCTTGATTGCTTTGGGCGCAGAGGTTCGTTGGTGTTCGTGCAACATCTTTTCAACACAAGACCACGCAGCGGCGGCGATTGCCGATTTAAATATCCCTGTGTTTGCCTGGAAAGGCGAAACCATTGAGGAGTATTGGTGGTGTACTGAAAAAATGATGACCTGGCCTGACGGACAACAAGCTAATATGATTCTTGATGATGGCGGTGATGCGACATTGCTTCTTCATAAGGGCGTTGAGTTTGAAAAAGCGGGCGCTGTGCCAGATGCCAAAGACGGTGATAACGAAGAATGGGTGGCTATTCTTGACGTATTACGCCGTAATTTACCGGTCGCACCCACTAGATGGCAAGACATGGCTACTAGCGTAAAAGGCGTAACAGAAGAGACCACTACAGGTGTTCATCGTTTGTATCAAATGCAAGAAGCCGGTGAATTATTGTTCCCAGCGATGAATGTGAATGACTCGGTGACAAAAAGTAAATTCGATAACCTATACGGTTGCCGTGAGTCTTTATTAGACGGCATCAAGCGTGCAACCGACGTGATGATTGCAGGCAAAATTGCGATTGTTGTGGGTTACGGCGATGTGGGAAAAGGCTGTGCGCAAGCCTTTAAAGGCATGGGTGCAACCGTTTGGGTAACCGAAGTGGATCCGATTTGTGCGTTACAAGCCGCGATGGAAGGCTACCGTGTGGTTCGCATGAATGATGTGGCAGACCAAGGTGACATTTTCGTGACGACTACGGGTAATCTAGGCGTGATTAATCACGATCATATGGCCGCAATGAAGAACGAAGCCATTGTATGCAACATCGGCCATTTCGATTCAGAAATAGACATCGCATCGCTAGAAAAATACGAGTGGGAAGAAGTGAAGCCACAAGTGGACCACATCATTTTTCCAGACGGCAAACGCATTACGCTGTTGGCAAAAGGCCGTTTAGTAAACTTGGGTTGTGCAACAGGCCACCCAAGCTTCGTGATGTCTGCCTCATTTACTAACCAAGTGATGGCGCAAATGGAATTCTTTAGCAATGGCGATGCGTATAAAAATGAAGTGTACGTGCTACCAAAAACATTGGATGAAAAAGTCGCACGTTTGCATTTAGAAAAAATTGGTGCAAACTTAACTGAATTGAGCAAAGAGCAAGCAGATTACATTAATGTATCTGTTGATGGCCCATATAAACCTAATCATTACCGTTACTAAACTATGGCACTAGAATCACATCAACCGATTAGCTTCGAGTTTTTCCCGCCAAAAACAGAAGAAGGCCGAGAAAAATTATTAGCGGTTAGCAAAAAGCTGGGTCAATTAGACCCCGCTTATTTCTCTGTTACCTTTGGCGCGGGTGGTAGCACCCAACAAGGTACGATTAACACCGTGCTGGACATCAAAAAGCAGGGCTTTTCGGCTGCGCCGCATTTGTCTTGCGTGGGTTCTACTAAAGAGAACATCCGCGA
>DUCA01000102.1:3363-4514 GCA_012960055.1 Cycloclasticus sp. | reverse complement strand
TATCGTGTCAGAGAGAATTTCCGTAAACTACGTAAAGGCACGCCGACAGAGGTGGTTAATATTTCGCTTAATCAAACATTGGGCAGAACCATCATGACGTCAATGACAACGTTGTTGGTACTCATTGCGTTATTTGTTTTAGGCGGTGAAATTATCCATGACTTTGCATTGGCACTGATTGTTGGTGTCTTGGTTGGAACGTATTCTTCTATTTACGTCGCGAGTCCAATTACCCTGGCCCTAGGCATTAGTAAAGCTGATTTGATTATCGTCAAGGTGGATCAAGAGGAATTGGATAAAATTCCTTAATAAACTAACCTCTTGTTAACCTTAACCAAGCAGCGGTCGAGTTAACTTTCTGAGTTAACTCGCGTTGATTACCTTGTCAACGTGAGGTGAGATTTTGTTGAGTAGGGCAGCATGCATTTTAGGGTTACCGCAAACGACATTACCGCTTGTTAAGTAATCGTGCTCCCTTGAAAAATCCGTCACCACACCGCCTGCTTCTTGTATGAGTAATATACCTGCGGCACAGTCCCACGGCTTTAAACCAATTTCAAAGAAGCCATCCAATTTCCCAGCAGCAACATAGGCAAGGTCTAATGAGGCTGCACCGGCGCGTCTAACGCCAGATGTGCATGAAAAGATATCGCGGAAAATATCTATGTACGGTTCGATATTTTTATTGTTTTTAAATGGGAAACCTGTGCCTAAAAATGCGCCTTCAAGTTTGCGTTGACGGCTAACACGAATTCTACGGTTATTAAGCGAGGCGCCTTTGCCACGAGATGCGGTGAATAAATCCTGACGCACAGGGTCATAAATAACTGCTTGTTCAAGCACCCCCGCTTTTTTCAAGGCGATTGATACAGCATAATGCGGGAAGCCATGCATATAGTTCGTCGTACCATCCAAAGGATCAATAATCCACATGTATTCGGCACCTTCATTAAGGTAGCCTGATTCTTCGGCTAATACACCGTGATCTGGGTAGGCGGTTAGAATCGTGTTAATAATTTCTTCTTCAGCACGTTTATCGATTTCAGTGGCGAAATCATTTTGACTCTTAATCGTTATCTTAAGAGTGTCAACTGAGTCAGCCGAACGTATTATAATATCGCCTGCTTGCCTTGCTGCTCGAATTGCAATGT
>DUCA01000102.1:0-3353 GCA_012960055.1 Cycloclasticus sp. | reverse complement strand
ATTGGGTGCATGATTTTGCCTAGCTTTTGAGTTGGCGCAAGGATAACAGATACAGCTGGAGAATACCTTTTGAATGTCAATGAAAATAACAAAATACTGTCAAATATTAGGGTCGTATTGGTACAAACATCCCACCCAGGAAATATAGGTGCAACCGCCCGTGCGATGAAAAATATGGGGTTATCGGATTTAGCCCTGGTTAACCCCAAAATATTCCCAAGTGCAGAGGCCACATCTCGCGCATCGGGTGCAGATAACATCCTTAGCAGCGCTACTGTTTATAGCAGTTTAAAAGACGCTCTAGAACCTTGTGAAGTCGTACTTGGCGCAAGTGCAAGAATCAGGCATTTAGGTTGGTCAGAAGTTGGACCTAAGAAGGGCTGTGAACTATTGATTTCGGGTGCTAAATCATCCAAAGTTGGGCTAGTGTTTGGACGAGAAAACTCCGGCTTAACCAATGACGAACTCGAGTTATGCAATCATTTACTTCATATACCCACAAACCCAGACTTCAGTTCATTAAATGTCGCTTCTGCCGTGCAAGTTCTGTGTTATGAAATTTATTCAGCTGTTATTGGTGAACAAATCATCGACTCACCAGAAGTTGAAGATAGGCCAGCGACAAGTCAAGAGTTTGAAGGTTTCTTTGACCATTTGTTGGCAACGTTGGAAAGGACAGACTTTCTTCAATTGTATAAAACCAAACGCTTACAGCAGAGAATTCGCCGAATTTTTTATCGCTCAGAACTCAACCGTACGGAAGTGAATATTTTGCGGGGAACCCTAACGGCCATCAATAACAAAATTGATGGCATTAAAAAAAGATAGTTTGTTATTTCTGCGCACACGTTAGAATACGTCTATCAAAAACGAAGTAAGCACTATGTTTAGCCAAATTAAAGAAGATATCGCCATTGTATTTGACCGCGACCCAGCAGCACGTAACACGCTAGAGGTTTTTTTTACTTACCCAGGGTTTCACGCCATATTACTTCATCGTTTTAACCATTTCTTATGGCGTAACAATTTAAAGTTTATTTCGCGCTTTCTGGCCTATTTTTCGCGCTGGCTAACCGGCATTGAAATTCACCCCGGCGCTGTTATTGGCAAACGTTTTTTTATCGATCACGGCATGGGTATTGTTGTGGGGGAAACAGCAATTATTGGCGATGATTGTACCTTGTATCATGGTGTGACCTTGGGTGGCACCAGTTGGCAAAAGGGTAAACGCCACCCAACCTTAGGTAATGGCGTAGTAGTGGGCGCAGGTGCAAAAGTATTAGGCCCGATTGACATTGGGGATGATGCACGCATTGGTTCTAATGCCGTTGTCATACGAACCGTGCCCGAAGGTGCGACCATTATCGGTATTCCTGGGCGAGTTGTTAGTTCCGAATCGACAAAACCGACCCCAGAACAAGAAGCCATGGCCGAAAGAATCGGTTTCGATGCCTACGGTGCAACGCAGGGAATGCCAGACCCTGTAGCGGTGGCAATTAATAGCATGTTGGAACATATTCATCAGATGGACAAGGAAATGGAACAAATGTGCCGAGAAATTAAATCTCTTGGTGGCGGTGTAGATGAACGTCACATCGAAGAAATCAGCAGTACCCCTGTTGATGATGGAACAGGCTCTACATGCAAGGAAAAGCAAAACCAGTGATGCAGGCTGTTTGTTTTAATAATGATTTATTTTGACCACAATGCCACAACCCCAATAGACCCTTTGGTGGTTGAGGCAATGATGCCTTTTCTTACAAATTTTTACGGTAACCCCTCCAGTTTGCACCGCCATGGTCGTGCCGTAAAAACGTCGATTGAACAGGCTAGGGAGCAAGTTGCTCGCTTAGTTAACGTTCCCCCTGAACAAGTTATTTTTACCAGCGGCGGTACTGAAGCAAATAATTTAGCTATTTTAGGCGTAGCAAACCATCGCCACGCCTTGTTTGGTAAAACCGAACACCCTTCCGTTGCTGAGCCAATGGCTTGCTTAAATGCGTTGGGTGCAAAAACTGAAGCTATTTCAGTTGATAAAAATGGCCTGATATCAGCAGACTGTCTCAATGAGAAATTGACAGACGACACCGGTTTTATTTCAATCATGTACGCCAATAATGAAACAGGGGTGATTCAAGATGTCCCTCAATTAACTGAACTCACTAAAACTAAAGGCATCACCTTCCACACTGATGCGGTTCAAGCCGCTGGGAAAATGGCTGTCGATTTCCCATCGAGTGGTGTCAACTTGATGACCTTGTCCGCACATAAGCTATACGGACCCAAAGGTGTGGGGGCGTTAATACACGACAATAAAACAGAATTAACGCCCATAATAACGGGTGGTGGACAGGAAGGGCGTTATCGCCCAGGAACTGAAAATGTAGCGGCCATTATTGGCTTTGGTAAAGCGGCACAATTAGCCGTTCAACAGCTAGAAGAGCGCCATCAGCACCTGCATACGCTTAGAGCGGCCCTTGAACAAGGTATTCAGGACATCAGTGGGCTGAGCATTGCGGCTCAAGAGGTGGGGCGAATTCCGAACACCACTCAAATTTTGATGGATAACATTGACGGTGAAATGCTGTTGATGCAATTGGATCAGAAATCAATTTGTGTTTCGAGTGGATCTGCTTGCTCCAGTAACAGTAAAGAACCTTCACCCGTACTCGCTGCGATGGGTTACCCAAGAAAGTTAGCTCTAAGCGCTATCCGGCTTAGCCTTGGCCAACAAAATACGTTAGGCGAAGTCGCCGAATTTATTGCTGTTTTAAAAGCCATTGTTAGCCGTTAATTGAGTCTGTAACAAGTCCCTGACTCTTTACTAACAACAACCTTAACTAAGCTCTCAGCAGCATTGTTTACGCTATTGGATTCATAGTCTTCGAATCCAGGGTGGGTCTTCTTCCTGATTGGCAGTTCACAAGCGCCAGGGATATAAACATTGCTCACCACGCTGCTATCTTCTAATTCATCAGCCAGCATGATGGCGAAGCTCTCTAAAGCCACTTTAGACACACCGTAAGCACCCCAATAGGCTTTGCTTTGACGAGCGGACGAGTCAGAAATGAAGGTAATAGAAGCCTGTTCTGATTGTTGTAACAAAGGTAAGCAAACCTTACTAAGTAAGGCTGGGGCATTCACGTTCACCTGTTGAGTTTTTTTCCACTCAGAACTGGCTTGGCTGCCTATTGGACCAACAATACCCAAGTGACATGCCACATGAACTAACCCGTTTAATTGTTTGAATTCAGCATAAATAGATTGAATAAGTTGTTGGTAAACGTCTTCATCTGCTTGTTCTAAATCGAAAGGTATCATCGCAGGGGTAGGGTAATCAGCCGCTTCAATTT
>DUCA01000101.1:3200-4544 GCA_012960055.1 Cycloclasticus sp. | reverse complement strand
GGCATCGTCATCTAATAAGTCATGCAATTTTCTCTGCAGTCGTTCGGCGGATAACTGAATAGGCGTCAGTGGGTTTTTAATTTCGTGCGCTAAGCGTTGTGCGACTTCGCTCCAAGCGGCATTACGTTGTGATTGGATGATAGGGGTAACATCATCAAAAATCAAAACGTAGCCTGACAATGTTTGGTCGATGGCATACAAGGAGGAGCCTTTTAGCAACAGGGTTTTCTTTTGATTGTTGATGGGGTAAACAAATTCCTGTTGCCATTCCTTGGTTTTCGTCGAGAAATGCTCAATTAACAGGCTGGTGAGGCACTCAAGGTCTGGGAACTTACTGGCAATTTCTTCTAGCGAAAAGCCGATGCAGCTGGTTAACGGTTGTTCAAGAAGGTCACTGGCGCCTTGGTTGGTTGTTCTAAGTCTTAACGATAAATCAAAGCTCAATACCCCATTGGAGAGATGGCTCAACACGGTTTCAAGATAGGCGTGTTGGGATTCAGCATCTTTTTGCGCGTTGCGTGCTTCAACTCGAGCGTTTGAAATGCGTGAGGTCATTTCGTTAAATGAGTTGACCAGAAACCCCAGTTCATCTTGCCGACCGACCCTTAATTTTTTTTCATAATTTCCTTCAGCAACGGCTTGGGTGCCTTTCACGAGTTGGCGAATAGGGGCGACCAATTCTCGCGCAAAGACAAAAGCAGCCCAACTAGCGCCGAGTAAGCTAAAGATTAAGACCAAGGACAGCGTTAATGTGAAGCTAAAACGCAAAGAATTGCGCAGGTAGTTGAATTCTTGATAAGCGGTATAAGCATCTTCCACCGAACTGGCGAGTTTGCTGATGTCTTCCGGTATCGTGTAAATTGCCTGTAAGTAGCGCTTAGTGGCTGAGTGCTTGATTTCAACCAGGGTTCTAACGCTTAATCCTTTTTGATTGTTGGGTTCTAGGCCAACAAACTCACCACTTTGTTTAACCAGCGATAGCATTGAAGGGTCCGGCGTATTGGGTATTAGCACGTTAGGGTCAATGTTGGTTGTGGCAAGGATTTGCCCCTGTTTTGAATAGGCGGTGAGCTCAATTGCGCTGGCCTGTTGCAGAAGCCCAACCAGTGAAAGCGATAGGAACATATCAGACTGCCCCTCCAATTGGTTGGCGATCTGGCGCGTTTCTTTTAGTAATGAAATGGTTCGATTATCAAGTGAGCGTCGGCTCAGGGTTAAGGCGTTTTGCATGGCGTCGTCAATTTGTGCATCAAACCAACTGTCGACACTTTGGTGCAGTAATTGAGTGGAAAAATAAAACACAATGCCCGTTGGAATCACGGAAATAGCAAAAAATAATAAAAC
>DUCA01000101.1:0-3163 GCA_012960055.1 Cycloclasticus sp. | reverse complement strand
GCTTCCAAAGCCAGCGAATATTGGCAATCAGTAGGCCGAGCAAGAACAGCGTGCCGACAATATTAACGATGACAAGCGACGAAAACAATTCGTTAAATTGCGATAAAGATTGCGTCGCGTGGCTCATCAAGTAAAGACTGAGGAGCAGGCTAAGCAACCCCCCCGCGGGGATGAGGTAGTTTCTTTTTCTTATGGGTTTAGAGGCCATTGAAAGGAGTCGCTACGTAAATTCCAGCCTGGTGTTATATAGGCTTGAGGCCGCATGGGTAAGGGTAATGCTTCTATATTGAGGTACGCTGAAATAGAACCGTGGGCACTGTATCCGTTTGGGGCTGCAATGTAGTGCATGGGTAATTCTCTGAGCTTGCCGAGTGCATGAAGGGCGGCGGTAAGGGTGGCGAAATTATGTTGCGAGTTATGGGTTACATCAGAAATTTGGTAGATTTCAGCGAGCGTGTGGTACCTGATTTGGTAGCGCAATGTAATGCTGGAGTGACGTTTGTTCCATAGCCAATTCCTAAGTTCTATCATGGATAAATCCACGTTAAATGTTAAAGTGACCCCGTTGTGTAGTGCTTCAATCGCTTCGTCACTTAAGCTGTAGTGTATGTTGGCGCTTAGCAAAAAAGTTTGCTCTTGTAGCGATAATGTAGCTGTATCGATGGTTATTTTCGCTTCTTCGTCAGCAACGCTGGCGGTGGGGGATAGTATTATTGAGGCAAGCAAAATTAGGCACCTCGAAAAACGAATGAATGTTAGCGTTATATTTTTGTTAAGCATGCGTAGTAAAACCCATCCATGTTGTTATCGCCTGGCAATATCTGTCGTCCATGCTGACAGGCTTGTCCCCAGTCCGCTTCAATGCTCACAGCTTTTGCATCGGAATGTTTGAGCATAAAACCGGCAATTTGTTGGCTGTTTTCTGCAGATAATATAGAGCAGGTGGCGTATAAAAGCACACCATTTTTCTCTAGTAGCGGCCATATCGCATTGAGTAACTTGCTTTGTAAGTCCACTAGTGCAGGAATATCGGATGATTTGCGTAACAATTTAATGTCGGGGTGGCGCCTGATAACGCCGGTGGCTGAGCAGGGGGCGTCTAATAAGATTCGCTGAAACAGCTTGCCATCAAACCATTCATTTGGCTCTAAGCCGTCTACCGTTAACACCTCGGCGGTGAGTTTTAGGCGTTCTAGGTTTTCTATAACGCGCTGATTTCTTCGTTCGTCGATATCAATGGCGACTAAAGAAATATCATCATGCGAGGCTTCGAGAATATGCGCAGTTTTTCCGCCGGGTGCGGCGCACACATCTAAGACGCGCTGGCCTTTTTGGGTGTCTAATAGTTGAGCTGCCAGTTGGGCGGCATTATCTTGCACGGAGCAGGCGCCTTGCCAAAAGTCCGGCAACTTATCCACAGCAACGGGGGTTTCAAGTGTGACGCCAGCGGTATTAAAGGGGCTGGCTGATGCTTTGATGTCAACTTGGTTTAATTGATCGATGTATTCATCGCGTGAAGAAAGGCGTTGATTGACTCGAATCGACAGGGGCGGACGTTGGTTGTTGGCGTGAAGAATATCGGCGACACGTTCAGTGCCCCAATCCTCTGCTAGTTGCTGTAGGAGCCAGTTTGGATGAGAGAATTGTTGGTTCAGTTGAGCATCTACTATGCTTTCAAGTGCCTCTCGTTCGCGCAAGAAGCGTCTGAGCACGCCATTGAGCACGTTTTTTGCCCAGCGTTTTTTGCCTTTACTGCAGGTGTTAACGGTTTCGGAAACAGCGGCGTGATCAGGCGTATTTAAATAAATAATTTGATACAAACCCAAAAGGCCTAAAGCGGTAATGTCGGTATCTTTGGGTTTGAATGGTTTATTGAGCAATAAATTGAGGATGGCGTTTAATCGCTCATACCAACGGATGGTGCCGTAGCATAGCTCGCGGCAGAAGGCGGCGTCTCTAGGCTCTAAACTATCGCATAAGCCAAGCGCATCGGTGAGAGACCGGCCATCTTGTACCACGGCGCAAATAACATGAACGGCGGTTTGTCTTGCTGATATGGTATTTGCCATTAGCCGAGCGCCCATTCATTTATTTTATGGGCGGCAAGGTAATCGTAAGCTTGCATTCGCCGTTTGTTAGCGGGTTGAAGTTCGGTGACTTCAAGGTAAACGTCATTGCAGGCGACAAATAGTTTGCTGCCCTCTGTTTTTACTTGTCCCGGCGGGCTGGTTGCTTGGCTATTGGTGATGCTTGCTTGCCAAATGCGTAATGGTTTTTCGTTGATTAAGGTGTGGGCGACAGGCCAAGGGTTGTAGCCTTGAATCGCGCGTTGAACCTCGGCGGCCGATTGATTCCAATCAATTAATGCCTCTTGTTTACTTAATTTGTGTGCGTAACTAACGTCCGACTCGGGCTGGGGGGCAGGGTTTGTTTGGCTGCTTTCAACTAATGGTAGTAAATTGATAAGGGCATTGGCACCCAGTATGGCCAGTTTGTCGTGCAGGGTGCTGGAGCTGTCTTCTGGTGTTATTGGGCACGTGACTTTAGCCAACATATCACCGGTATCCAGCCCTTTATCCATTTGCATGAGGGTGACGCCTGTGTCCTTGTCGCCGGAAAGAATCGCGCGTTGAATGGGGGCGGCACCTCGCCAACGGGGTAATAATGAGGCGTGAATATTGATGCAGCCCAAACGGGGTGTATTCAAAACACTTTCGGGTAAAATAATGCCGTAAGCAACCACAACCATTAGGTCGGCTTGATAATTTTCGAGTGTTGCAAGCGATTCTTGAGATTTAAAATTTATGGGCTGCTCAACCGGTATTGCATGTTCTAACGCAGATTGTTTTATCGAGCTTGGCTGGACTTTTCGGCCTCGGCCGGCCGGTCTATCGGGCTGTGTGTAAACAGCGCAAACGGTATGTTCGCTTCGAATCAACGCGTTTAAAGCGGGGACGGAAAAGTCAGGCGTGCCGGCAAAAATAATATTCATAGTGATTCTGGGTGAGAGTTAAAGATTGGACGCGGGTCGATTTTTTTGCCCCGTGAGTTCTTTTTCCATGCGTTCAAGTTTTTTTCGAATCCTGTTACGCTTTAAAGGGGATAAATAGTCGACAAACAATTTGCCATCCAAATGGTCAATTTCGTGTTGGATGCATACGGC
>DUCA01000100.1 GCA_012960055.1 Cycloclasticus sp. | reverse complement strand
TCCTCCTTCATCAAAATCACTATCAAATGGTCCTTTATATTTGGCCTGCTTTTGGCCGGAAGCATTTTATTTTATGTGAAGTATTCGATTATGCCGAGCTTGCCCGACCCAAGCTCACTTAAAAACATTCAATTTCAAACGCCGCTTAGCGTTTACAGCAAAGAAGGCTTGCTGATTTCTAAATTTGGTGAAAAAAAACGCATACCCGCAACATTTGAAGACATTCCTCAAACGCAAATACACGCTTTTCTGGCCGCTGAAGATAAAGACTTTTTCCATCATTCCGGTATCGATATTTTTGGCTTGATGCGAGCGGCTGGGCAACTCGTCTTAACCGGCAAGAAAAGGCAGGGCGGTAGCACCATTACCATGCAAGTTGCGCGTAATTTCTTCTTATCTCGCGAAAAAACATATATTCGCAAGATTCGTGAGATTTTGTTATCCCTGATTATCGAGCAACAATTGAGCAAGCAAGACATCCTCACCCTCTATCTAAACAAAATTTATCTTGGACACCGTTCATACGGCATTTCAGCGGCAGCTGAGGTTTATTACAATAAAAAGCTGGACGAACTCAGCCTTGCACAACAGGCCATGATTGCCGGACTGCCGAAAGCACCGTCAGCATTTAACCCAATAACCAACCCTAGCCGCGCATTAACTCGGCGAAATTACGTTCTCAATCGTTTATTAAGCCTTAATTACATCAACCAACAACAATACGACGATGCATTGGCTGAGCCTTTAAGCTCAAAATTACACGCCGCCACCGTCGAACTTGATGCGCCCTATGTCGCCGAAATGGTGCGAAAAAAAATGCATGACATGTATGGCGACGACATATACACCACGGGTATGCACGTCTACACGACCATCAATGCCGTTCAACAAAACGCCGCTAATCACGCTGTTAAAAATGCATTACACCAATATGATCGGCGGCACGGCTACCGTGGAATATTGGGGCATATTGAGGACGTTGATTCAAACAATGATGAATTGGACTTAAGCCCTCTATCTGCATTTAAAATTATTGGCGAAACCCAGCCCGCTGTCGTTAGTGCGCTTTTCGAGCAAAGCATCTCGGTCTTATCAACCAACAACCACGTCATCGACATTACATGGCAAGATTTAAAATGGGCCTGGCCCTATATTAACGAGAACAAGCAGGGGAAACAGCCAACGAAAGCCGCTGACATTTTATCCGTCGGCGATATTGTGCGCATTCGTCAAAAGCCAAACAGTGATGACTTTGAACTCGCTCAAGTACCCAACGTATCAGGCGCGATGGTTGCCATACAACCCTATGATGGTGCTTTGACCGCTCTCGTCGGTGGTTACGACTACTACTCCGGCAAGTTTAACCGTGCGTATCAGGCTAACCGTCAGCCCGGCTCTGGTTTTAAACCCGTTCTTTATTCTGCTGCTTTAGCCAAAGGCTACTCCACCGCTACGTTGATTAATGACGCACCCGTGGTGTTCAATGATGCCGGGCTTGAACAACAGTGGCGGCCTGAAAATTACAGCGGTAAGTTTTTTGGCCCAACCCGTTTGCGAGAAGCCTTAATCCATTCGAGAAACCTCGTTTCTATCCGTATCCTTAGAGATATTGGCGTCTCTTACGTACGGAATTTTGCTACTCGCTTTGGCTTTAAGCCCTCGGCCTTACCAAAGAATTTATCACTATCGCTAGGTAGCGGTGGCGCCAACCCTTACCAGATGGCTACCGCCTACTCCGTGTTTGCCAACGGCGGGTTTAGTGTCAAGCCCTATTTTATTGATCGCATTATCTCTTATACAGGCGATCAATTATTTAAAGCGGCCCCCGCTATCGCGATTGAAAAAGAAGAGCCGCCGTCTAGCGAAGAAATGCTTTTAGAAAATGCCGCAGTCATCGCTCCATTAGCCATAAACTCAGATAACAAGTTAACCATCGAGCCCACTCCTCCAACTATTAACCGAGCTGAGCGCGTCATATCCCCGCCCTTAAATTTCCTCGTTAATTCCTTGCTGAGGGATGTCGTTAAACGCGGCACAGGCAGACGGGCCCTCAGCCTAGGGCGAAGCGATTTAGCCGGAAAAACCGGTACCACGAATGACCAACGAGATGCCTGGTTTAACGGCTTCAACCCCTCTTTGGTTGCCGTTGCTTGGGTGGGTTTCGACAACAGTAAGCCGTTAGGTAACAGGGAAACGGGTGGTCGAGCAGCCCTCCCCATCTGGATGGCCTTCATGAAAGAAGCGCTTAAGGGCACACCCAACATTCCCCTTTCACAACCCGAAGGCATTGTCGGCCTATTAATCGATCCTGAGACCGGTTTAAAAACAACCCCTGCCAATCAAAAAGCCATCTTTGAATATTTTCGAGAAGACAATGTGCCCGGCCCAGACTCACAAGGCAGTTCCAATACGGGCTCAACAACGGGGCAACGACAAACCATTGACGAACTTTTCTAAACACTTGGCCTAGAGCTCTGCTCTTTAAAAAACAGTTTCTCAAGGCATAAAAAAACGCACCCTAAAGTGCGTTTTTTATCATTAAAAGCTAACGATGACTAGCGATCTTCAATTGGCACATAATCACGTTGTGGCGCACCTTTATAAAGCTGGCGAGGGCGACCAATACGGCCACTTTCATCTGCCATCATTTCTAACCAATGAGACACCCAACCCGATGTTCTCGCCAACGCGAACATAACCGTAAACATGCTAACGGGGATACCTAAGGCTTTATAGATAACGCCAGAGTAGAAATCGACATTTGGATACAACTTACGATCAACGAAGTAATCATCTTTTAGTGCTATTTCTTCAAGCTTCATCGCTAATTCAAACATAGGATCCTGAATGCCTGTTTCTTCTAGCACTTCATAACACACCTTACGAATAATGGTCGCGCGCGGGTCAAAGTTCTTATAAACCCGGTGACCAAAGCCCATCAATTTAAACGGGTCATTCTTATCTTTTGCTTTTTCTAAATATTTAGGAATGTTTTCTACGCTACCAATTTCAGCCAACATTTTCAACACGCCTTCATTTGCACCACCATGAGCTGGGCCCCATAACGCAGCAATGCCCGCTGAAATACAAGCGAATGGATTCGCACCGGTACTGCCCACTAATCTGACCGTTGAGGTACTTGCATTTTGCTCATGGTCGGCATGTAAAATGAAGAGTAAATTCAATGCTTTAGCTGCAACTGGACTAACCTCGTACTCTTCGCATGGCACAGAAAACATCATATGCAGCAGGTTTTCACAATAATCCAAATCATTACGAGGATAAACAATCGGCTCACCTATCGAATGCTTATAACAAGCAGCCGCAATGGTTGGTAACTTTGAAATCAATCGATGTGCTGAAATCATCAAATGCTCTTCATCATTCATGTTCAACCCTTCATGATAGAAAGCAGCCATAGATCCAACTACACCCATCATCATAGACATAGGATGAGCATCATGCCTAAAGCCATCAAAAAATTTCTTCAATGACTCATTAATCATCGTGTGACGACAAATAATATTTGTAAAATCGTCCAGCTGATCCTTATTAGGCAAATCGCCGTGAATAAGTAAATAAGCTGTTTCAAGATAATTACTATTTTCAGCCAACTGATCAATAGGGTAACCACGGTGTAATAAAACACCTTTATCCCCATCAATAAACGTTATTTTACTTTCACAACTGGCTGTCGTTCCGAAGCTCGGGTCATGCGTAAAGTATCCCAATGCACCTGGAATGCTTTTGACCTCAATCGTTGAATTACCAAGCGTACCCTCGAGTAATGGTAAATCGACACTTTTACCTGTTGTGTTATCTGTTAACGTTAAATTCTTTACTGACATCTATAACTCCCTCAACTTAATTCATAGTGGCTTTCCACTATCTGTGCACTACAACTCCGGCACACTCTTTAAAATATTTTCAATACTGAACACATTATTCTAACGAACTATCTTGATTAGGTCACCTAGTTTCGGCTCTCCAGCTGGGAAAAAATCGTTCAATAAGCGCAACTGCGCCTCTGCTTGACGGCTTATTGGTGAGCCTTTGGCGATAATTTTCATGTTACCGCGTGAGCGCTCGACCTTGGTAACTTTAATGCTCAATTCTTTAGCGACCAATTGATCTTTGCGGTTAAGCTCAGAAAAGCTTTTGATGCTATTCAACACCTGTTGATCATAGCGAATGAAATCCTTCGTCTGCTTTGCTGCCGAATAGAAAACAAAGGCCTTTAAGCCTTCAAACAATACGGCCACACGTAATTTTCCTTGTCCATACGGCGTTTTACCTACAACAACAGCCGTATGTCCGCGCAATTTGCCAACCATCAACGGCGCCTCAGTTATTGCCTGCTCGACACCCAATCGAGTTTTTAAAAACTGCTTAGGTGTTAATTTTTTATTTAGGTCTTTTAACATTAACTGCATAAAAGCCGCATTCTGTGGTGCGGACGCATCCACTGAATTCGGCCTATTGGCAATCAACCAATCCGTAGGGAATGTCATTTTAAAATTTAATTTGGGATGATAAAACGTATT
>DUCA01000099.1 GCA_012960055.1 Cycloclasticus sp. | reverse complement strand
GCCGGTGCCTATTCTGTTAAAGCGGCGTTAGAACGTGATGCATACGTTGAGCGTGCTGATCCAGGCTGGTTATCTACTATGATTGCCCATTATGGTGCGATTGCGGTGAATGAATACGCGGCGAGTTTGGCGGAAGCTAGAATGGCGCGCTTCTCAAAAGCGCCGGGCAATCGTAATATGGCGACCTTTGGTACTTTGGATGAAAACCGTCACGGTCAAATTCAACTATTCTTCCCTCATGCAAATATCAAACGTAGCCACCAATGGGATTGGGCGCATAAAGCAATGCATACCAATGATTGGGCATCTATCGCTGCACGCTCATTTTTTGATGACATCATGCTGTGTCGTGATGCGATAGCCGTATCTATCATGTTGACCTTCGGTTTTGAAACCGGCTTTACCAATATGCAGTTCTTAGGTTTGGCAGCTGATGCGTCAGAAGCAGGCGATCATACATTCGCTAGCTTAATTTCAAGTGTGCAAACAGATGAAGCGCGCCACGCTCAACAAGGCGGCCCTTCACTAAAAATCTTAATTGCCAATGGGCATAAAGAAGAAGCGCAAAAAATGGTTGATGTGTCTATTTGGCGAGCATGGAAATTGTTCTCTGTGTTGACCGGCCCGATTATGGATTACTACACGCCGTTAGAGCATAGGAGTCAGTCATTTAAAGAGTTTATGGTCGAGTGGATTATCATTCAATTTGAACGTCAATTGGCTGATTTAGGCCTGGATGCACCTTGGTTCTGGGAAGATTTAACCAACGACTTAGATGTCACTCACCATGGTATGCACCTAGGGGTTTGGTACTGGCGCCCAACGGTATGGTGGAACCCAGCTGCTGGCGCGTCACCTAAAGACCGTGAATGGTTGGAAGAAAAATACCCAGGTTGGAATAAAACATGGGGCAAATGTTGGGATGTGATCACGGACAATTTAATCAATGACCGTGAAGACTTAACACTGCCGGAAACACTCCCATATGTTTGTAATATGTCTCAGCTGCCGATTGTTGGCACGCCAGGTAATGAATGGAATGTTCAAGACTTCCCATTAGAATTTGAAGGTCGTTTATATCACTTTGGTTCAAAAGCTGATCGTTGGTGTTTCGAACAAGATCCTGAGCGTTATAAAGAGCATCAAAGCCTTATTGACCGTTTCTTATCGGGTCAAATTCAGCCGGCTGATTTACCAGGCGCTTTGGCTTACATGGGCTTGGGCCCAGGTGAAATGGGTAAAGATGCGCATGATTATGCATGGGTAGAAGCCTTTAAGAAACAAGCAGAAGTAGCTTAATTAAATAATGATATTCCTCGTCCATAGGGCGAGGAATTAGATAGGAGAAAAAAAGATGGCAGCGTTTCCAATTAACTCAAACTTTCAAGGTGACTTTGTAATGCAATTAGTCCCTGTTGATACCGACGATACAATGGATCAAGTGGCAGAAAAATGTGCTTACCATTCAGTTAATCGTCGTGTAGCACCACAGCCAGATAAAGTGATGCGAGTGAGATTGCACAATGCGGGTGATTTTTACCCACGCAATATGAAGGTGTCAGATGCGAATTGGCGTCCGACTGAAACACTCGATATTATCTTTGCAGATCAATAAGTCTAGGGGATAGAAGAGATGGCATTTGAAAAAATTTGTACCCTTGATGATGTTTGGGAAGGCGATATGGACGCCTTTGAAACAGTGAATGGAACACAGGTGTTGGTGTTAGGTGTTGACGGGGGTGGTATGAAAGCCTTCCAAGCGATTTGCCCACACCAAGAAATTGAATTAGTTGAGGGTGAATTTGACGGCAAAGTGCTGACCTGTAAAGCACATTTGTGGCAGTTTGATACCTCAAATGGTCAGGGTTTAAACCCTACCGACTGCAAAATTGCAGAATACCCTATAAAAATCGAAGACGAAGATGTGTTAGTAGACGTTGATGGCATAGAGCCGTTTACTGCACATTCATAAAAAAGAGGCTCAATATGACGAACTTAAAAGATGCATATAAACAAAACAAAGTAGGCCCAGTTTTTAATGGTGGTGATGTGGCTCAAGCAGCGATTGAAGCAGCAGAATGGGATAACCCAGATAAAGAAATTATCGTTGTTGATAAAGGGGCTTACGTCAGAATTTCAGCAGAAATGGAATTGATTTTGACCAGAGAATCTATGGCAGAGGCATTAGGCCGTGATTTTCAAATGAATGAAATTGAAATTCACCTGGGTTCAATGGCTGGTCAAATTGAAGTGACGCCTGAGAAAATTCGTTTTTTCTTTGAAAAAACACTATAAGGTTAATGAGGACAGACTATGAGTGATTCAGCGCAAACATTAAAACCATTAAAAACCTGGTCGCACCTTTCTAAGCAAAGAAAAAGACCAAGCGAATATGAAATTGTTTCAACTAATTTGCATTTCCACACCAATAACAAAGAAAAACCGTTTGAAGTAGGGCAAGATGCAAAAATGAACGATTGGTACTTAAAGTACCGCAATAACAGCCCATTAACGCATGGCGATTGGGATGCTTTTAGAGACCCAGAGCAGTTGGTGTATAGAACCTACAATATTCTTCAAGAAGGCCAAGAAGCCTATGTAACGGGGTTGTTAAACCAGTTTAGTGATCGTGGTAATGACCAAATGATTACTAAAGAGTGGGCGGGTGAATTGGCGCGTTTATACACGCCGTCACGTTATGTTTACCATGCAATGCAAATGTGTTCGGCTTACCTCCATCAAATGTCGCCAGCCAGCACAATATCTAACTTAAGTACCTACCAATGTGCAGATCATTTACGTTGGGTAACACACTCTGCATACCGTACGTGTGAGCTGGGTAAAACATGGGGCGATGTAGGGTTTGGTGAAAACGAACGCCAGCATTGGGAAAATGATCCGGCTTGGCAAGGCTTTAGAGAGCTTGCTGAAAGAGCTTTAGTCGTATGGGATTGGGCGGAAGCTACGGTCGTTTTAGAAGTGATTTTGAAACCGGCCGTATCAGCGGCGGTGCAAAAGCAACTGGGTTTAGCCGGCGCTGAGAATGGCGATACGTTATTGTCCTTATTGAATGACGCGCAATTGCGTGATGCAGAACGTCACCAACGTCAAACAAAGTCATTGATTGAGTTTGCTTTTAGCAACGAAGACAATGGTCCGCTTATTCAAGGCTGGGTTGATAAATGGCAGCCATTAGCAGATAAAGCAGTGGACGCGTATTGCGCAGCTTTAACTGATCTGCCAGATGCGGCTGAAGAAGCTAAAGCGTATATGACGTCTGTTAGACAGTCATTTGGCTTAAAGTAAGTTTTTTGCTTTAACAAAAGCCGTGTAATCGACTGATTACACGGTTTTTTTATGCGAACACGCATACCTATAAAAACCTGAACATTGATATAATCTGTCCACTACCTGTCGTTAATTAAAGGCCCTATGAGCAACTTAAAATTAAGCGTTTTAGACCAATCGCCCGTACATGATAACCAGCCTGAATCACACGGTTTATTTACCACTGTTGAGTTGGCAAAAGCCTGTGATAAAGCGGGCTACCATCGCTATTGGGTGGCGGAGCATCACGATACACCGGGCTATGCAAGCCCATGTCCAGAGATGATGGTGAGTAATGTCGCACACGCCACTAAACGCATTCGTGTGGGCAGTGGCGGGGTTATGTTGCCTCATTACAGTGCGTTTAAAGTAGCGGAAACGTTTAAGATGTTGGAAGCGTTTCACCCAGGTCGTATCGACTTAGGTGTGGGCCGCGCACCGGGTGGTAATCCCATTTCGTCAGGGGCCATTTCTGCACCTAGGCAAACGATTCCACCGGAATATTACCCAAGTCAAACGCAAGATTTAATTGGTCATTTAAGTAATAACTTGCCGGCAGATCACCCGTATGGTCATGCGACGGTCGTACCTAGAGATGTGGGTGCACCACCCGTTTGGATGTTGGGCTCAAGCGACGGCAGTGCAGAAATGGCTGGTGTATTAGGTGCTGGGTTTGTTTTGGCCTTATTCATTGGTACACACGATAGGCCGCCAGAGATTATTCAACGCTATAGAGATGCCTTTCAAACAGGCGGCAGTATAGAAAAATCTGAAGCGATTATTGCTGTGGCGTCTATATGCGCCGATTCAAAAGAAGAAGCAGAGTTTATTGCTAGCAGCCATACCTATTGGAAAGTTCAGGCGTTTCGTCATGGTTTGCGCGACCCTTTGTTTGCACCTGAAGAGGTGATGGATAAAAAGAAAAAACTGTCGCTATCTGACCAAGCTTATTATGATGAAACATTGGCAACGATGGTGACCGGTACGCCGGAGCAATGCCAGTCTCGGTTAGAACAAATAGCAGGTTTATATAACGTGGATGAATTGATGATTGTGAACGTGACTCATTCGTTTGCCCCAAGAGTCAATTCATACGAAAAATTAGCAGCACAATTTAATTTGTAGTTTCACAGGCAACCATTAAGGTAGGAGATGATGATGAGCGATAACCCAGAGATAGCGAATACGATTCAAACCGGCGCGTTTAAAACCAATTACCATGATGTGGGTGAAGGCTCACCGGTCTTTATGATTCACGGTTCAGGCCCGGGGGT
>DUCA01000098.1 GCA_012960055.1 Cycloclasticus sp. | reverse complement strand
CACCCCCTATGTTTCTCGCAGGGTTCGGTTCACCGATTAGTTTGAAGCGTGATAAATAAATACGTGCAAAATAAATAAGCACAACAATGCCAGCGCCTAGGGCGAATACAGCGGAATAATTCATAGGGTTTAGTTAGGTTGCTTGTTGGAGGTCTAGTATAAGCGTTTTTAAGAAGCGAGTGGCTTCTCCGCCAGTAACAACTCGATGATCAACGGTGATGGAAAGTGGTAGCCTATTTTTAATAACGACCTGACCCTTTTGCACAACGGCCTCTTCGCGTGCTTTACCTGCGCCAATGATGGCAACGGTTGGCGGTAAGATAACGGGCATTGCGTAGCGACCGGCAATACTGCCATAGTTGGATAGTGTAATCGTGTAGCCACGCAATTCATCGGCTGAAAAGCTACGTTTTTCTATTTTATTTTTTAATTCAGCAAGTTTGGCTTTGATGTTATCAAGGTCGCTATTGTCGAGATCACGCATGACGGCGACGAATAATCCCTGTGGGGCATCAACGGCTAGGCCAAGGTGAACAGATTTTAATACACGTCGGCCGACGGCGTGTGAGTCGTACCATGCATTTAATGCGGGTTCTTTTTTACATGCAGTTATCAGTGCTCTTATCAGCCTAGGTGTAATATCGGCAGTATTTTTAATTAAGCTGATATCCGCGTCATCAACGACGGTTGCGGGCGCTACTTCAGCGTGAGCTTGGCTCATATTGCGCGCCATGGCGCGACGTACGCCTCGTAGCGGCTCAATGGGTCCTACATCGGCGAGTATGCGTGCGACACGTCGTACATCGTCGGATTGGATTAGACCATCGTGGCCACTGGGTGTAACCATTGCTAAATCGACAGCCATTCGATGCGCTAAAGCACGCACTGCAGGGGTGGCTTTGGCATTAAATGATGCGCTTTTTTTACTGCTTGAGCTTTCCTCTATAATCGTATCATTGATTTCAACTTCACCTACTACGGTGCCGGCGTCTTGTTGTTCACCTTCGAATTCAACTAGCGGGTCACCTGTTTTAACAATATCGTTGATGGCGCCGTATAAATGCGTCACTTTTCCAGAGGCAGGCGAGGGGATATCGAGAATCGCTTTGGCTGTTTCGACAGAAACCAATGGGCCATTCAGGCTAACAGTGTCACCAACGTTGACGTGCCATTCAACGATTTCAGCATCGGGCAAGCCTTCTCCTAAATCGGGTAAATGAAAAATGTTCATCGGTACTCCATGGTTTTGATGGCTGAATAGATAATACGCTGGGTACTGGGCATATAAAAATGTTCATTTTTGAACATGGGCATCACCGTGTCGTAGCCGGTCACTCGTTGAATTGGTGCCAATAAGGAGGTGATGCTTTTTTCTGCCAGTTGTGCGGCTATTTCTGCGCCTACGCCGCAGGTTCTAGCGGCTTCGTGAACAATGATGCATCGTCCGGTTTTGTTGACCGAGGCGATAATACTGTCGATATCAAGCGGCTTAATGGTGGCCAGGTCAATGACCTCGGCATCGATGCCCTTTTGCGCTAATTGCTTGGCAGCTTCTAGTGTTTCTTTCATCATTGCACCCCAGCTTACTAGGGTGATATCCACGCCCTCACGGAGTACAAAACAGCTATCAAGCGGTAGTGCTTGGCCATTATCATCAATGGCTTGTTTGCCGTCTCGGTAGATGCGTTTGGGTTCCAGGAAAATAACAGGATCTGGGTCTTGTATGGCTGCTATCAATAAGCCGTATGCGCGCGCGGGTGAAGACGGTATGACAACGCGTAAGCCTGGGATGTGTGCGAACATGGCTTCGGTACTTTCCGAATGGTGTTCAGGCGCGTGAATGCCACCACCAAAAGGTGCGCGAATAACAATAGGGCAGGTGAGTCGACCACGGGTGCGATTTCGTAACCGCGCGGCATGACTTAGTATTTGGTCGATGGCGGAATAGATGAAGCCCATAAACTGTATTTCGGCGATGGCAATTAACCCCTGACTGGCCATGCCAATAGACATGCCAATAATGGCGGACTCTGCTAGAGGCGTGTCAAAGACTCGCCGTTCACCGAATTCTGTCTGCAAGCCATCTGTGGCGCGAAACACACCGCCGTTTACTCCAACGTCTTCGCCGAATATGACGATGTTTTCATTTGCCCGCATTTGATTGGCGAGAGCATGGTTAATTGCTTCGATCATGGTCCAATCATTCATGGTGCTTTAAGCCTTGGATAAACCCTTGTTTTTGTTCTAATAGGTCTGCTGGTAATTGTTCATACATGTAGTCAAAAAAATCACCAGCGGCTTGAGGGGGAAAGTTTTGATACCGGTCAACGGCTTCATCAATCTGTTGTTGGCAATCATGATAAAGCGCCTTGTCTTTTTCCTCTGTCCAAAAATGTTGAGTGCTTAAGAAGCGCTTATGCCGAATTAAGGGCTCTTTTTTGATTGCTTCTTGTAGCACGTCAGCGTCCATATAACGCGATGCATCGTCGGCGGTGGTATGGTCACAAATTCGGTAGGTTATGGCTTCGATTAAGAAGGGTTTACCTGACTGACGAATTTGCTCGAGTGCTTTGCTGATGTTTATGAGCATTGCCAAAACGTCATTGCCATCAACTTGAATGGCTGGGATGCCGGCTCCAATCGCCTTATGTGCGATGGTTTTTGACGCGGTTTGCTGGTGTAGCGGAACGGATATAGCCCATTGATTATTATTGATAATGAACAGGGCGGGTAAGTGCATGGCTGCGGCCATGTTGAGTGATTCATAAAAATCACCCTTGGATGTCGCGCCATCGCCGCAAGTCACGACGGCGACATTGCGTTTGGATTGAAATTTTAAGGCAAAGGCGACGCCTATGGCGTGGCAAAGTTGTGTTGCAATGGGCACGCATAGCGAGAAATCATTTGGCTGATCTGCAAAATTGCTACCGCGTTCGTCACCGCCCCAATATTGCAATATTTCCTCAAATGAGACGCCACGTTGTATTTGTGTTGCTATATCGCGGTAATAGGGGATAAAGACGTCATCCGCCAGCATCGCACGTCCGATAGCCGTTCCTATCGCTTCTTGGCCTTTTGATTGTGCGTAGGTGCCAATGATGCCCGTTCGTTGTAGATTGACGGCTGTTTCATCGAAAAGGCGGGTGAGTACGAGCAGGCGATAAAGCGCTATCAGAAGCTCTTCATTATCGAGTGTTGCAGGCAGGGGTTTGAGTAAAGTACCGT
Source organism: Cycloclasticus sp. (assembly GCA_012960055.1). GTDB lineage: Bacteria > Pseudomonadota > Gammaproteobacteria > Methylococcales > Cycloclasticaceae > Cycloclasticus. Next base: position 1,460 of record DUCA01000098.1, on the reverse strand, counting down.
TTATGTCAAGGTATTGAGAAAACTCAATATTTAAATTCTGTTGAGTATTCACCGCATTGCCTCCTGCATTGATGTGACGTCATGTTAGGCCGTTTTTGACGGCCAAAGTTCACTCGACTTTAATGTAATGCATTGAATTAATTATAAAATATAAGCTATTGATTTTAAAAAGCTAATTAAATACATAAAAGTTTTCATATAGGCAGGTTATAATATCCTTCATTTTAAGTAAACCTTTTAAGATTCACCCGTCAATGAGCCCTGTTAATTCACCATCAGTTGTTGTTGAGGCGACGAACCTTAGCAAGATTTATAATCAAACCCCCGTTGTAAATAAGCTTAATTTAACCATTGAGTCAGGTTGTTTTTGTGGGATTTTGGGCCCGAATGGTGCCGGTAAAACGACAACGTTACGCATGTTTATTGGTCATTGCCCGATTGACGATGGAAAGCTTTTAATACTCGGCCAATCGATGCCTGATAACGCTTCTTTAGTGCGTGAATCAGTGGGTGTGGTGCCACAAATGGATAACCTAGATCCTGATTTTACGGTAAAAGAAAACTTATACGTTTATGGACGTTTCTTTGGCTTATCGACGAGTGTTTTAAAGCAACGAATTGATGATCTGCTTGATTTTTCATCCTTACACGATAAAGCCGATAGTAAAATTTCTGAACTGTCGGGCGGCATGAGGCGACGTCTAACCTTGGCTAGGGCGCTGATAAACAAGCCAAAGTTGTTGATTTTGGACGAGCCGACGACGGGTTTAGACCCGCAAGCTAGGCAAGCTATTTGGCAGAAACTGCGGGAGTTAAAGAAGCAGGGCTTAACGCTTATTTTAACCACGCACTATATGGAAGAGGCGGAACGTTTGTGTGATCGCGTGATTGTGATGGATCATGGAAAGGTGATGGCGGATGCGCCACCGAAACAGTTAATTAGCGAGCAAATTGAGTCGCACGTGCTGGAGGTTCACACGGCAGATGACAGTCTGCTTGAGCAGTTAAAGCAGGATGCTTCTATTGCGCGGTTTGAAAAATCAGGCGATATCGACTTCTTTTATGGAAATAAGTTGAAGTACGCCTTGGACGTATTGGAACAAAGTACACACGATGATTATTTGTTTCGACCCGCCAATTTAGAGGATGTTTTTATCAAGTTAACGGGGCGTGACCTGCGTGAGTAATTTATCTCATTTAGTGCTCTTTTTATCGCGAAGTAGCTCAATTTGGTCACGTAATATTCGTGTGTGGGGCAAGCTGGCGGGTCCTTCGTTGATGGGGAATTTTGGCGAGCCCTTATTGTATCTACTGGTGCTGGGTTATGGACTTGGAAAGTTCGTTGGCGAAGTCGAAGGGTTAAGCTATATGGCGTTTTTAGCATCCGGCGTTATCTGTACCAGCGCGGTTAATTCGGCGAGTTTTGAAGGCATGTATTCTGCTTATACGCGAATGGCAGT
>DUCA01000097.1 GCA_012960055.1 Cycloclasticus sp. | reverse complement strand
ACAAAAGCGCTCAAAATCATTCACCGTACAAAGGTGAATATTTTGCGTGTCGTACCATTGTGCTGGCAATGCTTTTGATACGGGCATACGCCCCTTCAAGGATAAATACAGCCGATGCTTCCATAGGCCAAAATTAGGGAATGTGACGACACTTTGTCGGCCTACGCGAATCATTTCTGATAAGGTCTTATCAGGGCGACTCAAGGCCTGTAAGGCCTGCGTCATAATGACGTAATCAAACGACCCACTCTCAAAACCTGTTAACCCCGCATCCAAATCTGCTTGAATAATATTCACATTCTTTTTAAGGCAACTAATGACATTTGCCGGGTCAATTTCAACGCCGTAACCCGTGATATTTCGATGTTCTGTCAACCAATGTAACAAGGCTCCGTCACCACAACCTAAATCCAACACCCTAGAGCCTGGCTCTATCCAGTCGCATATTTTCTGCAATTCAGGTCTCAAGGCCTTCATCCTGACACCTCAATATTATCCATATAGGCTTTAAATGCGTCGATATAGTCATCATTTTTCATTAAAAATGCATCGTGACCGTAGTTTGATTCAAACTCTAAGTAACTTACGTCACGTTTTGCATCGGTTAATGCACTGACAATTTCCCTTGAACGTGCGGGAGAAAAGCGCCAATCCGTAGTGAATGAAGCCAATAAAAATTTGGCCGTTACTTTTTCAAACACAACAGCGAGGTCACCGCCTTCTTTTTCAGCAGGGTCAAAATAATCCAGTGCTTTGGTCATTAATAGATAGGTATTCGCATCAAACCTGTTAACAAAGGACTCGCCTTGGTAACGCAAATAACTCTCTACCTGAAACTCTACGCCGTAATCATAATTCAGCTGTTCATTTTTCAGCTCACGGCCAAACTTATCGCCCATCGCATCGTCTGACAAGTAGGTAATATGTCCCAACATTCTGGCTGTTTTTAAGCCACTGGCTGGCACGGTATCGTAGTCATAATATCGCCCCTCATGAAAATCAGGGTCACTCATGATAGCTTGACGCGCCACCGCATTAAAGGCGATGTTCTGCGCGGATAGTTTGGACGCTGATGCAATCACGACCGCGTAGCGTAACCTATCCGGAAATTGAACCGCCCATTGCAACGCCTGCATGCCACCTAAACTACCACCGGCAACTGCTGCCCATTGCTTAATGCCGAGTCTATCGGCTAATCGCGCTTGATAATTAACCCAATCCGTTACGGTGATAATCGGGAAGTCAGGACCATATGCCTTCGCTGTTTTAGGATCAATGCTGCGCGGGCCTGTTGAACCGCTACAATGGCCTAGGTTACTGGGTGAAACAACAAAAAAACGGTTCGTATCAATCGGTTTACCTGGGCCGATACAAATATCCCACCAACCGGGCTTTGAATCATCGGCATTGTGATAGCCCGCCGCGTGATGATCCGCTGATAGCGCGTGACACACTAATACGGCATTGTCAGCGTTTGCGTTTAACGTGCCATACGTTTCATAAACGATGTCGTATTGTTCGATGGTTTTACCGCTAACAAGGCCAAGCGGCTCATCAAAGTGAAGCGTTTGGGGCTGAACAAGACCCACAGAATCTGTTGGTATAGTAGACAATATATTCTTTTAGGTTATATAAATATCGATTTATATTATTTTTAATTATATGGAAAGCTCGTTATATTTGCTTATTAGACTAACTTTACAGCAGCTTACGCTAGCGATAATAACATGTACTTGTATAACGAATTCGATCAAACTCTCGTCAACGAACGTGTCGAACAGTTTCGCGATCAAACCAAACGCTTCTTAAATGGCGATTTAACCGAAGAACAATTTCGCCCATTACGCCTAATGAATGGTTTATACATTCAAACACATGCGCCCATGCTGCGCGTCAATATACCGTACGGCTTATTATCAAGTAAACAAATGCGTATGTTTGCGCATATCGCCCATACATACGATAAAGGCTATGGCCACTTTACCACTCGGCAAAATATTCAATTTAACTGGCCTAAACTTGAGCAAGTGCCCGACATTCTTGCTGATTTAGCAACCGTTCAAATGCACGCCATTCAAAGTAGTGGAAATTGCATTCGCAATATTACCTGCGATCCACTCGCCGGAGTTAGCGCTGATGAAATCGAAGACCCTAGACCCTACTGCGAAATAATCCGTCAATGGTCAACGTTGCACCCAGAGTTTTCCTATTTACCGCGTAAATTCAAGTTTGCCGTCAGCGGATCACCCAAAGACCGTGCAGCCACTCAAGTTCACGACATTGGCCTACATGTTAAAAAAGACGCCGAAGGGCGTATTGGTTTTGAAGTATTAGTCGGCGGCGGCCTTGGCCGAACCCCAGTGATAGGACAAGTGATTGCACCCTTCATCGCTGAAGAAGATATCTTGTCGTACTCCGAAGCTATTCTAAGAACCTACAACCTGTTTGGTCGTAGAGACAATAAATACAAAGCCCGTATAAAAATATTGGTTCGTGAAACTGGCCTCGACAAATTTAAAGCGCAAGTTGACGCTGAATGGGAAACTATAAAGAATGGCCCGTTAAAACTGACTCAAAAAGAAATTCAACGCGTTAAAGCTCAGTTTGCCCCCTTTCCCTACCAAACCGCAGTAAGCACTAACGCACCAAACGACCCTCAGAATAACAGCGGTGCATTCAGGCAGTGGCTTAAGCAAAACACCATCCAACATAAACAAGCAGGCTACCGCGTTGTCTTTATTTCTCTAAAATCGCCCACACAAGCGCCGGGGGATATTACAACCGAACAAATGAATAAGGTCGCAGACCTTGCAGAGCAATTTAGCTTCGCAAAAATAAGGACCACCCACGACCAAAACCTTGCCCTTACCGATGTGCTAGAAAATGATTTGTTTCTCCTTTGGCAACAACTTAACGATGCACAATTAGCCACACCTAACATTGGCACCATTACCGATATGATTTGCTGCCCAGGCTTAGACTTTTGCAGCCTAGCCAACGCCAGCTCTATAGATATCGCTCAAGGCATTACCGAACGCTTTACTGACAATGCCATTGATACCGGCAACATCAGCCTAAAAATGTCGGGTTGCATGAACGGTTGCGGCCACCACAGCATTGGTGAAATTGGTATTTTGGGCGTCGATAAAAAGGGTGAACAATGGTATCAACTCACGCTGGGCGGTTCTGATAGCCACCAGAGCAAGCTAGGCGATAGATTAGGCAAAGCGATTGCCAAAGAGTCTGTGGTGGACGCCATTGAAGACATTATTCACGTCTATAAAGCACAGCGCACGGTCAATGAAAGCTTCACCAATACATTGCAACGCGTTGGGCTACAACCCTTTAAGGATAAGGTATATGCCGCTCATTAAAAACAACCGCCTTGTGCAAGATACTTGGCACATAATCTACGATGGTGAAACTCTGAAGTCCACTAACAACCTCGTTGATTTAGCCTATTGGCAAGCCAATAGAACGGAATTAATAACAACTCATTCGCCAATTGGACTTCGTATCGATGGCAACGAAGATATCGAGCTGATTGCAACTGATCTGCAATATTTCTCGCTTATCGCCATCAATTTCCCCTCGTTTACTGATGGCCGTGGTTATTCATTAGCCCATACCTTGCGTGAGCAATATGACTATTCGCATGAGCTTAGAGCCGTTGGCGATATATTACCTGACCAAGCACTGTATTTGAAACGCGTAGGCTTTGATGTGTTGGATTTACCGAACAAAGAATCGGCCGAGCTAGCCTTACAAAAGCTAAGCGAATTTAGCGTTTTTTACCAAAAACCCGTCGCTTAATGCTTGTTGTGGCGCTGAGCTTGGAGAGCCTTTAAATTCGACACCCATTATTGCTGGCCGTTAATCTGATAAGAAATCGGCACCAACGCTATATCTAAGGCCTCGAGTGTTGGCAGCATTTCCCGCAACACCGCCAGCGTTTCCGAGTGCGGGTGCCCGATACCCACCGCATGACCTTTTCTTTTCGCTATTTGGATGAGCCGATTAAATTCAAATTTAATACTCTGTACGTCAACTTCATGATCAAGAAAAACATCTCTTTTGACAACCGGCACGCCTTGCTCATGGGCAATGGCCTCAGCAACTGATTTACTGGACGTGCGGCTATCAACAAAGAAATACCCGCCCTCGCGCATTGCTTTCATCACCCAGGTCATATGGCCTGGGTGCCGAGTTAACAAGCTGCCTTGGTGATTATTCATGCCCATCGCATGGGGGACGTTATTAAAAGCATCTTGCAACGCCTTAACAACGACTTTTTCTTCCATATCGATATCAAGCATGCCTTGTTCGGACGCATCGCCTAAGGTCGATTGCATCGGCATGTGCAGCATCACCTCTTTGCCTTGCTGATGCGCTAGGTTCGCCAACTGCTTTGTTTTAGGGGCGTTTGGCAAGACCGCATAAGTCAGATTAGCCGGTAGATTAATCATCTCTCGGCCTTCTTCTGAATAATAACCAATATCATCGATAATTATGCTGATAACTGCGCGCGGTTTAATCTCATCCGCAATGCCAACAATAGGTATCAGCACGAACAGGTACAGCAGTAAACTTTTAGCTATCTTGCACAAAGCCCATGTGTACTAAAATGATTGATTCACAGTCCTAACGATTATTTATTTTCTAAAAATATTAATCCCTTTGAGAAGGTTAAGCGCCTCATTTAGCGGATAATCTTTATT
>DUCA01000096.1:961-4753 GCA_012960055.1 Cycloclasticus sp. | reverse complement strand
TGTACGAGCGCATTCGAAGCATGAAATAATAAATAAAGCGATAATAAAAATCGCTTGCCTTGATGCACAGAGCATGAAGGTTAAATCCATTCCAACCCTAATGATTGAGCAACTAACATGACCACCGATTTATCTATCGTTCACTTAATAATGCAAGCGGGCCCCATCGTAAAATTCGTGATGTTAATACTGGTAATAGCATCCTTTATCTCTTGGACGTTTATCTTTGCTAAACAAAAAGAATTCAAATCAGCCATTAAGGTTACGAATACCTTTGAGAAACGTTTTTGGTCGGGTATAGATCTTAATGAGTTATCACGCCAAATAGGCTCAGATCATTACGATAGAAGTGGTATGGAGAGTATCTTCCATATGGGTTTCCAAGAATATAATCGTTTAAACGGCCAAAAAGGCATGGAGCCGATGCACGTGGTGGAAGGTGCAAGGCGTGCTATGCAAGCGCAATACACGCGCGAGATGGACGGCCTAGATAACCACTTACCTTTCTTAGCAACGGTAGGTTCAACCAGCCCTTATGTCGGATTGTTTGGCACGGTGTGGGGCATCATGAGCTCGTTCCAAGCGTTAGGCAATATGAAGCAAGCAACGTTAGCGTTGGTTGCGCCGGGCATTTCAGAAGCTTTAGTTGCCACGGCGATGGGGCTGTTTGCCGCTATCCCTGCGGTTGTTGCATACAACCGGTTTTCCACCAATGCCGATCGCTTAGCCACTCGCTACGAAACCTTTATGGACGACTTTACCACCGTATTGCAGCGTCAGGCACACATCAGTATGCACGAGAAAAACAATGGCGCGTAGTAACAAGCGCCGCCCTATGGGTGAGATTAATGTGGTGCCATACATCGACGTCATGTTGGTGTTGTTGATTATTTTTATGATCACTGCCCCGTTAATTCAACAAGGCGTGGAAATCGATCTACCACAAGCCGCCGCAGAGCAAATTGACGACAATAACATTCAGCCACTGGTGGTAACTGTGGACAAGCAAGGGCAGTATTTTCTTGATGTAGGAGAAAATACAGACAAGCCCATATCGACCGAGACGCTACAAATAAAAGTGGCGGCGGTATTACGTAATAAACCTAAAACGCCGGTGATGATTCGTGGCGATAAAGGCGTTGCCTACGGCGAAGTCGTTCGTGCAATGACAACGTTACAAGCAGCTGGGGTTCCCAGTGTTGGTTTGTTAACAGACCCCAATAATTAGATAACACAACGATGATAGACATTTTAAAGAAATACCCGTTCGCGGTTATTTTATCGGTTATTTTCCACCTATTGTTGATAGGCTTCTTTGTGTTTGGCGTGGACTTTGATGATGAGAAAATCCATACAAAATCGCCGGTTAACATCGTTAAAGCGACCGTCATTGATGAGTCTAAAATAAAGGCCGAAGCTGACCGGCTTAAAAAGTTAGAGCGTCAAAAGCTATCGCGAGAAAAGAAGCGACTAGCGGATATTAAGAAGAAACGTCTTGCTGAAGAAAAGAAAATAGCCGATTTAAAAAAGCAAACAGAATTCAATAAAAAGAAACTAGCGAAGCAAAAAGCGGACGAAGCTGCATGGCAGGCAAAACTTAAAAAACAGCAAGCATTAGCGAAGGAAGCCGCTAAGCAGGCAAAACTTAAAAAACAGCAAGCATTAGCGAAAGAAGCTGCAAGGCAGACAAAACTTAAACAACAGCAAGCAATTGCGAAAGAAGCCACTAAGCAGGCGAAACTTAAAAAACAGCAAGCAATAGCGAAAAAGAAAAAAGCGGACGCGTTAAAGAAAAAGAAATTAGCCGCGGCTAAAAAAGAGAAAGAACGCATAGCTAAAGAGAAGAAGCATCTGGCGGATGAAAAGTTGCGCCTAGCCAAAGAACAGGCGGTTAGAGAGCAAGCGCTTCGCGTGCAAGCTGCGCAAGAAGAACAACAAATGCGTGCGCAAGCTGCGGTTGCAAGTTTTACCGATTTAATTCGCCAGAAAGTAGAGCGTAACTGGATACAACCGCCGGGTGATATTTCTGGTTTAGACTGTATCGTACGCGTTCGCTTAATCCCGGGGGGCGATGTGGTTGATGTGCAGGTGATAAAATCGAGTGGTAATGCATTTTTTGACCGATCTGTCGAGTTAGCGACAAGAAAAGCCGCGCCCTTACCCTTACCAAATGACCCCAACATGTTTAATTACTTTAGAACACTTGAATTTTACTTTAGGCCAAGAGGCTAACGAAAGATGAAACGAATAGTTAAGATCGCTTTACTTGTAAGCATCATGTCGAGTTTTTCGGCTATCAGCGCGGCGCTGAAAATTGAGATTACCCAAGGTATTTCTTCTGCGCAGCCGATTGTAATCGTGCCGTTTTCGAGTACGCAAGTCGTTGGCGGCTTGCCGGTTGATATCGCCCAAGTAGTGAGTGATGATTTAGCACGTAGCGGAAGGTTTAAGCCCTTATCGCGTTTTGATATGTTGAATAAACCGTCTACCGCAGAGCAAGTGAATTTTCGTAACTGGCAGTCTCTTGGACAAGATAATTTAGTCATTGGTAACGTTACGACAGGTAGCAATGGTATGTTGAATGTTCAATTTCAACTGTTTGATGTGTATAAAGGTGAGCAATTAACGGGGTTTAGTATTCCCGCCAATCGCTCGAGCCTCAGAGGCGTTGCTCACCGAATCAGCGATTTGATCTATGAAAAACTAACGGGTCAAAAAGGTGCGTTTAGTACGCGCATGGCTTATGTAACGTCTACACGTGGCGCTAGCGGTAAAACCGAATATAAAATCCAAGTAGCCGATGGCTATGGAACCAAAACTATTGTCACTTCTTCAGAGCCGTTGATGTCACCCGCATGGTCACCACGGGGCGATAAAATATCCTATGTGTCGTATGAAAGGCGACGCTCTTCTATTTATACGCAAACGCTTAGAACGGGCCAACGAGAAAAACTGCGTTCATTTAAAGGAATTAATGGCGCACCCTCGTGGTCTCCTGATGGTAGTCAACTCGCGTTAACGCTTTCTAAAGATGGTAGCGCCGATATTTATATTTATAATGTGATTACGCGCTCATTTCGCCGTCTAACAAGAAGTTATGCTATCGATACAGAGCCGGATTGGTCGCCAGATGGTCGGCAAATAATTTTCACCTCAGATCGGGGTGGAAAGCCGCAAATATATAAGATTTCTGTTAATGGTGGCAAGGCGCGGCGTGTGACCTTTGAAGGGTCTTATAATGCCCGAGCCAGTTATTCGCCGGATGGGAAAAACATTACCATGGTACATAGGGTGAATGGCCAATATCGTATTGCCACCTTGGATTTAAAGACAGGCTTTACTGATATTCTAACCAATGGGCAACTTGATGAGTCACCCAGCTACGCGCCAAATGGCAGTATGATTTTATATTCTACCAATGATGGCTTGAAATCCATACTGGCTGCGGTATCATCGGACGGCAAAGTTCGGCAAAAGCTTCGGCTACAGGGCGGAGAAGTCAGAGAACCAGCTTGGTCACCGTTTAAACAATGATAAAGGAAACAAAAAAATGAAGATATATCAAAAATTAACAATCAGCCTATTTCTATCTTCTGCGCTAGCAGGTTGTAGCATGTTGGGTGGTGACGAAGGGTCTGCTGATGGCGTGGGCGGTGGTGCGAGTACAAACGGTGGTGCGAGTACAAGCGGTATGGCTGATGGTAGCAGCTATTCTGGTCACCCTCTAGATAACCCTTCAAGTTCATTATCAACCAAAGTTATTTATTTTGCGTTCGATAGCAGTGCTGTTGA
>DUCA01000096.1:0-909 GCA_012960055.1 Cycloclasticus sp. | reverse complement strand
ATGCGGGCGTATCAGTGATTGTTGAAGGTCATGCAGACGAACGTGGTACACGCGAATACAACGTTGCGCTAAGTGAAAAGCGTGCAAAAACCGTACAAAACTTATTAAGCCTTCAAGGCGCTGCGGGTAACCAAACAGAAGCCGTTGCTCTAGGTGAAGAGAAGCCAGTTGCAGTGGGTCACGATGAGTCTTCTTGGCATTTAAACCGCCGTGTTGAGCTTATTTATCCAGCGCATTGATTAATAACAAAATAAAAGGGCAGCTCGTTGCCCTCATGCTAATGAGTGGGGCTGCTTCGGCAGCCCTACCGCCAGTTGTCAACGGTAATGACCAAGTGGCGACTGCGCAACCTTCTACGTCGAGTCTGTTGGGGATGTATAAGCGTCTTGAACAATTGCAGCGAGATGTTCAGCAAATGCGTGGTCAACTAGAAGAACAGACGTATCTAATCGAAAGGCTTAAAAAACGCCAGCGTGATTTATACCTCGACACGGATAGGCGGATCGTTCAATTAGAGTCAGGCAGTAAAAGAGTACCTGTTTCAGGCGTTAACACCTCTAACAACCTGTCGTCTAATGTGGCACCACAAAGCCCGCAGGGATTGGCGTACCCAGTGCCTACGTCAGGGGCGCAAGATAAATTAGCGTATGACAAAGCATTTTCCAGCTTAAAATCAGGTCGTTATCAGCAATCCATTACTGATTTCTCTGATTTCGTCGCCAACTTTCCCAACAGTATTTATTTGCCAAATGCCTATTATTGGCTAGGTGAAGCAAGTTACGTTAGTCGCGACTTTAAGCGTGCATCAGAAGAGTTTAATAAGATTGTGTCTCAATACCCAACGCATTCGAAAGCGAAAGACGCTTTATTGAAGATTGGCTTTATTCAATATGAAAACAAGCAGTGGCA
>DUCA01000095.1 GCA_012960055.1 Cycloclasticus sp. | reverse complement strand
CGATCGCCGGGTTTAATGGACAGCGATAGTCCATCCAAAATAACCTTTTCGCCATAAGCCAAAGACGCTTTTTCAACTTTAATCAGCGGGTTGGAAACGCGTTCAGGTTGATAAAATTCGAAATGAAACGGCGAGTCTATGTGCGCAGCAGAGATGATTTCCATGCGCTCTAACGCCTTTAAGCGGCTTTGTGCTTGTTTGGCTTTAGTGGCTTTGGCTTTAAACCGGTCAACATAGCTTTGAATGTGCGCGCGTTCTTTTTGCTGGCGCTCAAAACTAGACTGTTGCTGTGCGAGTCGTTCGGCCCTTGCCCGTTCAAACTGCGAATAGTTGCCGGTATAAAGCGTCGCATTTTGTTGCTCAATATGCAGTATATTGCCGACAACAGCGTCTAAAAAGTCGCGATCATGCGATATCATCAATAAGGTGCCGGCGTAATTCTGCAGCCACTCTTGTAGCCAAATGACGGCGTCCAAGTCTAAGTGGTTGGTCGGTTCGTCGAGTAACAGGATATCTGAACGACACATCAGCGCTTTTGCTAGGTTTAAACGGACACGCCAGCCGCCGGAAAAACTGGAAACAGGGTTATTTAAATCAGCTTGTTTAAACCCTAATCCACCCAATAATATGGCCGCGCGCGAGTTAGCGGTATAACCGTGAATGGTGTCTAAATCCGCGTATAACTCAGCCGCGCGGTGGCCGTCGTTTTGTTGTTCGGCATCAATCAACTGTGCTTGTATTTGGCGAAGCTCGGCATCACCGTCGATCACAAATTCAATCGCGGCTTGCTCGGTAACAGACAGTTCCTGCGCAACGTGCGCAATGATAAAACCAGACTGAATGGAAAAGTCGCCGGTATCGGCATGTATTTTATCGAGCACCATGGCAAATAGGCTGGACTTTCCGCAGCCATTAGCGCCGCTGACGCCAACACGTTGCCCCGAATGCACGGTAAACGAAACGTTTTCAAACAACAATTTAGCGCCGCGTCGAAGCGAAACATTGGTTAACTTTAGCATGCGGGTGGGTGAGGTGATGTAAAAGTGCATTATACCGAAAGCATGCCGATACATGTTTTGGCTTTGTCAGTCAGTCCGGTGTTTATGCGATAATTAGCGTTTTCACACAACACTTTTCTCAATGAACAACGCCTTATCGATTTTACAAAATACTTTTGGTTATGAAGCGTTTAGACCGCCACAAGATGAGATTATTGATGAGCTGGTAAATGACCGTGATGCCTTTGTTCTGATGCCGACAGGTGGCGGTAAGTCCTTGTGTTATCAAATTCCGGCGTTATTACGTGATGGTACGGCCATTATCGTGTCGCCGCTGATTGCATTGATGCAAGACCAAGTGGATGCGCTTCAGCAATTGGGAGTTAACGCGGCGTATTTAAATTCAACACTTAAAGCAGCCGAGGCTAGGCAGGTTGAGCAGCAGTTAATGCAGGGCGAGTTGGACATGCTGTACGTTGCGCCTGAGCGTTTGCTTAATGAGGCGATGCTATCTTTATTGGAGCGTTGTCATATCGCCTTGTTTGCGATTGATGAGGCGCATTGTGTGTCGCAATGGGGTCATGATTTTAGGCCAGAATACCAACAGCTTCGTCTTTTGCACGAACGATTTCCCAAGGTGCCACGAATCGCACTTACAGCAACGGCAGACCAGCGTACGCGTGATGAAATTATCGCGCAATTACAATTAGAAGACGCCCGCGTTTTTATTAATAGTTTCGATCGTCCGAATATTCATTATGCGATTTCTGAAGGCAATAACCCGAAATTACGGTTATGGCGTTTCTTGCAAGAACATCACAATAACGATGCAGGCATTGTGTATTGCCTGTCTCGTAAAAAAGTAGAATCGATAGCGCAGTGGTTAAGTGAGCAAGGCCGTGTAGCGTTGCCATATCACGCAGGGCTGCCACAAAAGGTGAGGCAAACACATCAGCAGCGATTTTTGCGTGAAGAAGGCGTGATTATTGTTGCAACCATCGCGTTTGGTATGGGTATTGATAAGCCCGATGTGCGTTTTGTAGCGCATTTAAGCCTGCCCAAAAGTCTCGAGGCGTATTACCAAGAAACAGGGCGTGCAGGCCGCGATGGTGAACCGGCAAATGCCTGGATGGCGTATGGTTTACAAGATGTGCTGACGTTGCGCCAGTTCATGCAAAACTCCCAGGCAAGTGACGCACATAAACGTGTCGAACATAACAAATTAGAATCGATGCTTGGCTTGTGTGAACTCATCGCCTGCCGCCGGCAAGCGCTATTAGGCTACTTTGATGAAGCGCTAGAGCAGCCTTGCGGGGCCTGTGATAACTGCGTATCACCGCCAGAGAAATGGGATGGCAGCGAAGCGGCGCAAAAAGTGTTGTCAACCATTTACCGTACTGGACAACGGTTTGGCGTTAATTATATTATTGACGTGCTAATAGGCAAACAAGATCAGCGTATTAAGCAAAATGCGCATGATCAAATCAGTACCTTTGGCATTGGTACCGAGTTTTCAATGACGGAATGGCGCACCATTTTTAGGCAGTTAATCGCCTTGGGTTACATTAATGTTGATGCTGAAAGCCACGGTGCATTAAAACTATCAGAACAATGTCGCCCGGTGTTACGCGGCGAAAAGACGTTGGAGCTTCGAAAGCAAAGCAAAGAAGAAAAGCTAGCAACGGAGAAAAAGAAAAAACGCCCGGTCCGACCGCAAGATGAGCCTTTGTGGGAAGCGTTGCGTGCGTTGCGAATGCAATTGGCAGAAGAGGCAGGTGTGCCGCCGTACGTTATTTTTCACGATGCCAGCTTGCAAGAAATGGTTAAAAAACGGCCGTTGGCAACGGCGGATATGCGTTATATATCAGGCGTGGGTGAGCAAAAAATTAAACGCTATGGCAAACAGTTCTTAGCAGAAATTGCTAAGTACCCACTGGCCGAGTTATTGAATAATCGTTTAAGCACCACTGTGAATGAAACCTTACTGATTTATCAGCAAGGTACGAGCATTGAACAAATTTCCGTGCAACGGGATGTCAAAGTGAACACCATTTATAGCCACTTAGCCGATGCGATAGAAATCGGTTTATTGGATGTAAAAGACGTTTTAGATCTTGAAGACAGCGAATATCAAGAAATCATCATGATGATCGAATCACTTGAAGACGAGTCGAAGGGCCGCATTAAACCGATTTATGAGGCCCTCGATGAAGAATACGAATACGGCGTTATTAAATGCGTTCTAGCATCGATATAGAGTTACGAATCTAACTTATCGTCAGCAATTGCGTATTTAGGGTCTTCAATCAGATTAACTTCAATCAGTTTCCTGGCATTGTGTAGCAGTTGGATGCATTCAGGGCTTAAATGGCGTAAGTGCAATGTTTTCCCAAGCTTCAGATAACGTTCGGCGAGCGTATCAATGGCTTCAATGCCTGAATGATCGGATACCCGGGAGCGGGCAAAATCAATGATTACTTCTTGCGGGTCATCAGCCGGCGTGAAGTGTTCACGGAAGTTATGGATAGAGGCGAAAAATAATGGACCCGTTGGCTTGTAAATTTTGACGCCATCCTTTTCTTCAATGTCGAAATGCATGTTCTTAGCGTGTTTCCAAGCGAAAACCAGCGTGGAGATAATCACGCCAACAATTACCGCAATCGCTAGATCGGTCAGTACCGTAACGACAGCAACGGTAATTCCTACCAATGTGTCAGAGGTGGGAATACGGCCAAGTAAACGGAAACTCGCCCATTCAAATGTGCCCAGTACCACCATAAACATTACGCCAACTAGGGCGGCTACGGGAATCATTTCAATCAGTGATGAACCGACCAAAATAAACGCCAGTAAGAATAATGCGGCAGCGATGCCCGATGCGCGTCCACGGCCGCCAGAGTTGATGTTAATCATGCTTTGACCAATCATCGCGCAACCGCCCATGCCGCCAAAAAATCCGGTTGCGATATTGGCAACACCTTGACCAATACATTCTTTATTACCGCGACCACGTGTTTCGGTGATTTCGTCAATCAACGTCAGTGTCAGTAATGATTCAATCAAGCCGATAGCGGCAAGAATTAATGCGTACGGAAAGATGATTTTCAGCGTCTCAAGGTTTAAGTCAACCATCGGGATATGGAATTGAGGTAAGCCGCCCGCAATGGTCGCAACAGGGTTGCCTGTCATATCAACCAATACGTCTTGCACGGTGCGTAAATCCATGTCCAAGCCAACAGAGATGGCCACAATGGTGCCGATAGCGACCAGTGATGAAGGTACCGCTTTAGTCAACTTGGGCAAAAAGTGGATGATGGCCATGGTTAGTGCCACCATGCCAAGCATCATGGCCATTTGATTGCCTTGTAGCCATTCAAGCGCGCCGGTGCTTGGGTCTAGAAACTGGAACTGTTGCAACTGCGCCATGAAAATAACAATCGCAAGGCCGTTAACAAAACCCAGCATAACTGGATGGGGCACGAGGCGAATGAATTTGCCTAAACGGAAGGCACCGGCCATGATTTGTAACAAGCCCATCAGCACAACGGTGGCAAATAAATATTCAACGCCGTGGCTCGCAACTAAACTGACCATCACAACGGCCAACGCGCCTGTTGCGCCAGAAATCATACCGG
Organism: Cycloclasticus sp.; assembly: GCA_012960055.1. GTDB lineage: Bacteria > Pseudomonadota > Gammaproteobacteria > Methylococcales > Cycloclasticaceae > Cycloclasticus. The sequence goes on along the minus strand of DUCA01000095.1, from coordinate 142 downwards.
GGCGGCCACCAATAGCAGCGGTAATTAAACCGACCATAAAGGCTGCATATAAGCCAACTAAGGGTTCAACACCCGCAACAAAGGCAAAAGCAACGGCTTCAGGAACAAGCGCAAGTGCAACGGTAAGGCCAGAAAGCAGGTC
>DUCA01000094.1:546-4832 GCA_012960055.1 Cycloclasticus sp. | reverse complement strand
GGCTCACCCGACCAAGGTCATTACGAATAAGGTCAATCAGCATGATATGTTCCGCATTTTCCTTGGCATTTACCAACAAGTCATCGGCTGATTTTTTATCCGCATCCGTATTTTGACTTCTAGGACGTGTTCCAGCAATTGGCCGCATTTGTACAACACCGTGGTTGCAGCTCACTAGGCGTTCTGGGGAAGACGAGCAAATAACACTATCTGCGTAGCGAGCTAAACCCGCGAATGGAGCTGGATTATGTGCCCTTAGTGACCGATACACATCAAGGTAACTGGTCTTATCTAGCAGCTCGCCCGTCCACTGTCTCGACAAATTAACCTGCAAGGTATCGCCTTCTTTTAAATACGCCTTAACCTGTTTAACACCGTCGAGAAACAACTCTGGTGCGTCTTCTTTCAGCGATACTTGCGGCGATGATATCGTTGCTAGCAACTTGAGCCTTTGAATATCCGCCCAAACTTCTTCTAATCGTTTCTCGTGGCCAATTTCACAGATAAGCCAACACGCATCGTCTTTGTGGTTCTTAATGATGGCGACAGGGATACGCACTGCGCTGGCCACAGGAAGGCTCGAATCAACGGTGAGACTAGAGAGTTTCGCTTCAATTTCACCGATTAACTCATAGCTCAAAAATACAAACCAACCACCGGTAAAGGGAAACGACGAATCGAGTGTTTGCTGTCCTAACGCGGATGTCTGTTCAAACGCACGGTCAAAGTTTGTAAAGAAGTTAGCATCCGCAATCTTGGACGCCTCAATCACTTCGCCAGGATAAGCAAATAAGATATCAAAGCCAGCAGCCAATTCACTTAGCTGATGACTTTCAAGGAGAAAGGGGTAACGGCTTGGGTTTAAAGCATGCAGGTCCAGTAAATCAATATCAACCGGAATTTTTGCTTTTACAAACGTGCCACAATGTTGACGAGCCAACCCCATTGGCAATGGCGATGACTAAATTTGTTTAAATACGAGCGTGCCGTTGGTACCACCAAACCCAAATGAGTTTGATACCACGACATCTATGTCCATTTGACGCGCTTCATTCGGCACATAATCTAAATCACAGTCTGGATCAGGTGTGAATTGATTGATGGTTGGCGGAGCAACTTGATCCCGAATCGCCAACACTGAAAATACCGCTTCAGCACCACCAGCTGCACCCAACATATGGCCGGTCATAGATTTTGTCGAACTCATTGGCACTTTGTACGCTAAATCGCCTAATAAGGTTTTAGCCGCGTGTGTTTCAGCCAAATCACCCGCTGGGGTTGATGTGCCGTGAGCATTGATATAACTTATTTGTTCTGGGTTTAACGACGCATCTCTTAGGGCATTTCGCATACAACGATATGCACCATCACCATTTTTAGACGGCATGGTCATGTGGAACGCATCTGAACTCATGCCATAACCGGCTAGTTCAGCATAAATCTTCGCACCACGTTTTTTTGCGTGTTCATATTCTTCTAAAACTACAACACCGGCACCATCACTGAGAACAAAACCATCGCGATCTTTATCCCAAGGTCGACTCGCTGTTTCAGGCGAATCATTACGGCGTGATAATGCACGAGCCGATGAAAAACCACCGTATGAGGTGACCGATGTCGCCATTTCAGCACCACCGGCAACCATCACATCAGCATCACCATACTGAATAATCCGCATGGCATCACCAATATTATGCGCACCTGTGGTACATGCTGTCACAATGGCAAAGTTAGGCCCTTTCAAACCACGAAGGATAGAAAGATTACCCGAAATCATATTAATAATGTTTGACGGTACAAAGAAAGGTGAAATTTTTCTTGGGCCGCCTTTTTGGAAGCCTTCAAAACCAACTTCAATGCCAGAAATACCACCAATACCCGCGCCGATAGCAACACCAATTCTTTCAGCGTTTTCATCCGTGACCTCAAGGCCTGAGTCATCTAGCGCTTGCATGCCAGCAGCAACACCATAATGGATAAAAGGGTCCATTTTTTTGGCGTCTTTACGCGACATATAATTTTCAACGTCGAAGTCTTTAACCGCTCCAGCAAACTTTGACGGGAAATTAGTTGTATCAAATCGAGTAATCGGTGCAATACCACTTTGCCCGTCTAAAATATTTTTCCAAGAATCCGCCACATTGCCACCTAATGGTGATAACAAACCCAATCCTGTTACTACTATTCGACGTTTAGACACAACCTCTACTCCCTAAAATAAAACAAGCACGGCCCGCAAAAGCAAGCCGCGCTTGAAAAAGCAACTTAATTATTCTGCGTTACTATTAACGTAGTCAATCGCTTCCTGAACTGTTGTGATACCTTCAGCTTTCTCATCAGGAATTTCACAATCAAATTCTTCTTCAAGAGCCATTACTAACTCAACAGTGTCTAATGAATCTGCACCTAGGTCGTCGATGAATGATGCTTCGTTTGTTACTTCTTCCGCTTTAACACCAAGTTGTTCTGCAACGATTTTTTTGACGCGTTCTTCAATATTACTCATTTTCAAATATCCTCTATATTTTGTATGGGCCACAAGCAGAGCTTATGGAACCGTTATTATATTGATAAATGACTAAAGATTAAACTTTTCTAGTCATTTAGCCTTACATTTTTTTCTTACCACTTTAAATTTAAATCAATTCAACTGATTGTAATCAAATGGTTATTAAATCTACTTAATGTAACTTGTTAATTACTAGCCCATGTACATGCCGCCATTTACGTGCAATGTTTCACCCGTAATGTACGCCGCTTTGTCAGAACACAGGAATGAAACGGCATGTGCAATTTCTTCCGCATCACCTAAGCGAGCCAGTGGCACACCTTTTAATAATGCAGCACGTTGATCGTCCGCTAATGCCTTTGTCATATCAGTATCAATAAACCCGGGCGCAACGGTATTCACGGTGATATTTCGTGAACCCACTTCTTTTCCCAAGGACTTACTAAAACCGATGATACCCGCTTTAGCTGCCGCATAATTAGCTTGACCCGCATTACCGGTGACACCCACAACCGATGCAATACTGACAATACGGCCTTTTTTGTTCTTCATCATGCCACGTAGGCAGGCTTTACTAACCCTAAAGACGGAGCTTAAATTAGTAGAAATAATATCATCCCACTCATGATCCTTCATTCTAAGCATTAAGTTATCACGAGTAATACCGGCGTTATTAACCAACACAGTTGGCGCACCCAGCGTTGTCGCAATCTCTTTTACAACGCTTTGAATTGATTCAGCATCGGTTACATTCAGCTTCATGCCTTGACCAAAGTCTGCTAAGTAATCAGAAATAGCTGTCGCGCCATTATCTGATGTAGCTGTACCCACCACATAAAACCCGTCAGCTGCTAATTGTTGTGCAATGGCTTTACCAATGCCCCGGCTCGCGCCAGTAACTAATGCAATTGTTTTATCACTCATGACAATGCCTCTTTTGTTTTGTTAAATGAACGTTCATCGCCCAATGAATATAGCTCTAATGATTTATCAATGCGTTTATTAAGCCCTGTTAACACCTTACCTGGGCCGCATTCAATGAGTGTCGTCACACCGGATTCAACCAATGACTCAACTGTTTCCACCCACCTAACTGGTGTATATAACTGCTTACCTAATGCGTCTTTAATGCCATCGGCATCGGCGTGTGTGGCAACATCAGTATTATGAATCACCTCAACAGCCGGCGTTAAGAAGTCGATACCCGCTAGGGTGTTTGATAGGTTTTCAGCCGCAGGCATCATTAATTCGCAATGAGAGGGAACGCTGACGGGTAGCGGAAGCGCACGTTTAGCACCTTGCTCTTTGGCCAAATCAATAGCTCTATTAACCGCAGCCGTATTACCGGCAATAACAACCTGTCCCGGTGCATTAAAGTTAACGGCTGATACCACTTCGCCGTCCGCAGCCTGTGCACAGATATCAATCAAGGTATCAACATCAAGCCCTAAAATAGCCGCCATCGCACCTTCGCCAACGGGTACCGCTTGCTGCATAAAGTTGGCGCGTTGCTCTACAAGTTTAACCGCATCAACAAAATTTAAACTGCCAGCACAAACCAAGGCCGTGTACTCGCCCAAACTGTGTCCGGCCATGAAATCAACGTTAACATTTAATTCATTTTGTAACACGCGCCACATCGCAACACTCGCTGTTAGCACTAACGGTTGCGTATTTTGTGTTTTATTAAGCTCTTCAGCCGGGCCATTTTGAGCCAACGCCCATAAATCCCGTCCTAATGCTGCAGACGCTTCATCGAATGTTTCTTTAATTTCAC
>DUCA01000094.1:0-521 GCA_012960055.1 Cycloclasticus sp. | reverse complement strand
AACATACCAACGGCTTGTGAACCTTGGCCTGGGAATACAATTGCAATTTTAGCTGCTGACATAGTGTTTGATTTTATTAAGGGGTTTCAGGATAACGTAGCGAGCGCAGGCAAGACAAGGCAAAAATTGGCGAAAAGCGCAGTTTGCTAAAGTAAATGAGCGTTTTGAGCTGATTCTTAACGATGGATTGTCAAACGCAGTAGTTATATGGAGGTCTTTTGAGTTAATGTTTACATCTTAACCAGAGCAGAGCCCCAAACGAAGCCGCCACCAAACGCCTCCATCAGAACCGTCTCGCCCTTTTTGATACGCCCGTCTCGGACGGCTAAATCAAGCGCCAAAGGAACAGAAGCTGCCGATGTATTGCCTTGGTCTTCGATGGTTAGCACCACCCTTTCCATCGGCATTTTAAGTTTTTTCGCAACTGAGGAAATAATCCGAATATTCGCTTGATGCGGTACCAACCAATCAACATCTGACTTAGTCATATTGTTGGCTTCAAGCGTTTCATCAACAATTCT
>DUCA01000093.1 GCA_012960055.1 Cycloclasticus sp. | reverse complement strand
CGGCAGTATTTTTGTATTACTGTTAATGCAAACGGGCGAAATAAAGAAAATCAAACACATCGCTAATTGGTGGGTTGTTATCGCTTTAGCAATAACAGGCGTTATTGGTTTTCAGTCCCTGTTGTATTACGGCTTGCGTTTAACCACAGCAACCAACGCAGGACTGCTTAATTCCCTCACACCGTTATTAACCGCTTTTTTAGCAGCCGCATTTTTAAAGGAAAAGCTTAATTATCATCATTGGCTTGCTGCCGTTGTAACGATTTTTGGTTTGGTTTTTATACTCAGCGAAGGCGACCTAGGTAATTTATTATCACTCAACTTTAATGCCGGTGATTTACTGGTATTGGCGGCGATGGTCAGCTGGGTTGCGTATAGCCTAATCGCTAAAAAGGCGATGATTGGGATGTCACCCCTATTGATTACGTCGCTGGGGGTTTTGTTGTCTTTAATAGCGGTTATACCACTGGGAATATATGAAGCGATGGTGGTTCAAACACCGAATGTAACGGAGAATGCATTTTGGGCGTTAATGTTTATCAGCGTGGGGCCAACCGTCTTATCGTTATTATTTTGGAATAAGGGCATGAAAATTATTGGCCCATCTCGCGCATCGCTATTTTTAAATACCGTGCCGGTTTACATTATTATCATTAACGCGGTGTTCTTAGGCGTTATGCCCTATCAGTATCAAATCGTCGGCATGGTAATGATTTTTGCCGGCAGTTTTTATGCGGGGTTAAGACCCGCCGATACACCAAAAAAACGTTAATCACTATTCAGTATAAAAAACATAACTGCGCACGAATTTAGTGATGTTAGCAAGCCGCCGTTGTTTGTAAAGTGCCCTGCATTAATGAATAATGTTTAAGCTATAAACCTTATACAACGACGTGTTAGATGTCTACATCTATGACGGCGTAAGAACCGCCTTTGGGAAATTCTACGGTGTAGGCCCAGCCACTGAAGCGAAAATGCTCAAATTGGGCATTAAAATGGGAGGAGCGATTTACGCACCAAAAGCCAATTAGAACTGGTGCAACATTTTGGCAAGTCTGGTGATTACTATTTCAACATAGCGTAAGGCATCGACCTTCGTCCGGTACGCAGCAGCAACAAACGGTTTACCGACTTGGCATGAATACGCGCCATACTGCCTGAATTACTGTCACGTACTGAAGCAGGTCAACACGGTGTTCGATTAGTCGGTATCAGTGCCAGTGGTTTGATGAAGCAAGGAGCGAGCGAACAAAAGGCTCAGCTTGAATTTGAGATGGGATAGGACTTCTTAACCTTCAATTACTTGACGAGAATGATCTAAATCAACGATAATCCGCCCGCTTTTTGGTATTGAGAGATTCACTCAATTAATAGGGAAGTTGGTACGACATTGTTCAAACCCAACGCTGCCCCCGCAACGGTATATAAGCAACGTGTATCAACAGCCACTGTGTAAAACATGGGAAGGCGATACATCGGCTATTTTGTTAGCCACTTATGAGCCCGGAGACCTGCCACAAGCAAACCGGTACGATGCGGGTGGGCAACTGGGCTGATGTTGATTCTTTTGTGTTTTTCAACCTCATCATATTCCTCTCGTGGCGTCTTTTATTTAATTGGCGCGGGGCTGCGCCTTACAACGAGAAAACTCATGAAAAAAATCATTCTTGCGGCAAGCATTGCTGCAGCACTTACTTTAACTCAACAAATTGCATTCGCTGAAGATGACGCGATGATTGTGACTGCAGCACGTACAGCGCAAACAGCAAATGAAACGTTAGCGTCTGTATCAGTTATTACTGGAGAAGATATAGAAAAATATCAATATAAAACAGTAGCTGAAGCTATCTCAGGTCTTGCTGGCGTGACTATCGCTAATTCGGGCGGACTGGGTAAACAAACATCTATCTTTTTGCGTGGCACTGAATCTAATCATACGCAAATTATTTTAAATGGCGTTAAGCTTGCCACGAATGCATTTGGTGCGCCACAAATTGAGCATATTCCACTTAACCAAATCGAACGTATTGAATTAGTTCGTGGGCCACAATCAAGCTTATATGGCTCTGGATCTATTGGCGGAATTATTCAAATTTTCACTAAGAAAGGCTCTGGCCAATTAACACCTCATCTTTCAGTTGGCTTTGGCACACATAATACAAAAGAAACTATCTGGGGTGTTTCTGGCGGAGATGAGAACAATTGGTATAGCTTAAGCGGCGGTTACATAGAAACGAACGGCTTCAATACTTGTGACGGAAAAAGTGGCGTTTTGTTTATTGGTTGCTATGCGACAGAACCCGATAGGGATGCATACAGAAATGCAAATGCATCATTACGCGTTGGCCACCGTTTTGCAAATAATGCTGAAGTAGCGTTTTTCAGCTTATACAGTGAAGGTGAAAGTGAGTTTGATGGCTATTTTAATACCTCAGACTTTTTACAGCATACTTTTGGTAGCAAGCTTAAAGTTGATATGTCCGACATATGGACGGTGAAAGCAACATTAAGCCAAGGTAGAATTGAGTCAGATAACCAAGGTGCTTTTGCCACAAGTTTTGCAGACAATCAACAAGATCACTTTAGTTTACAAAATGATATCCAGTTAAATGATCAGCATTTATTAACGCTTGGTTACGATTACGAAGATGACAAAATTGATGAGTCTAGCGGTTTCACCGAAACTAGTCGTCATAGTAATGCTATTTTTGCTCAACTATTAGGTGAATACGGTTCTCACTCCTACCAATTAGCCATTAGGAATGAAGATGACGAGCAATTCAGCAGCCATACCACCGGCAACATTGCTTGGGGAACGGCTATATCTAGTCAATTACGTTTAAATGCTTCTTTTGGCAGAGCCTTTGTTGCACCTTCGTTGATTGATTTATACAACCCTCCATTCTTTGGATCCCCTACCAGCAATCCTGATCTAGACCCAGAACGTTCTAAAACCTATGAGTTGGGATTAGTAGGCCAACACGCAGGCGTTAACTGGTCAGCTAATATTTATAGAACTAAGATTAAAGACCTTATCGCGCTAGACGCTTTTTTTGTTCCACAAAATATTTCAGAAGCCGTGATAAAAGGGTTAGAACTACAGGCATCAACAGCCGTTGCCGGTATCAATCTTGATGGACAGTTTTCTTGGATAGACCCGGAAGATAGAAGTGGTGGCGTGAATGACGGCAACGTACTCGCTAGACGTGCTGAGCAAACCTTGACATTAAATGCGAATAAATCATTGGGTGATTTCAGTCTCACCAGTAAAGTATTTGTGTCAGGTCGTCGTTTTGATAACGCGGCTAATACGCGTCGCATTACTGGATTTACCACCGTTGATTTAGTCGGTGCGTATAAAATCAATAATGATTTAACCGCTCAAGTAAAAATTTCAAATCTATTTAACGAAGAATATGAAACTGTCTCCGGCTTTAATACAGACGGTACAAACATCTTCTTTTCTATTAACTATCAGCCAGCTAATTAATAGCAAATCAAAGACCGTATAAAACTGGGGAGAAGGCTATGCTTTCTCCCCTTTTTTATTGCCCCCAAGGCAAAATCCATTCACTGCCTTCATGCTCGCCGTATATCGCATCAACACCGTATACCGTTTGTAAGTTATCGGCTGAGAGCACACCCTTAGCCAACCCTTCCGAGACCTTTTGCCCGTTATCTAGCAGCACTAACCTATCGCAATAACGCATCGCTAAGTGCAATTCGTGCAAAACAACAACGACTGTCTTTCCTTTCTGTGCCAGTGCTTTTAATAACACCATCACATCAATTTGATGGCGCGGGTCTAACGCAACGATAGGCTCATCAGCTAACAATATATCTGCTTGTGTGGCCAAAGCTCGCGCCAACATTACCCGCGCGCGTTCGCCGCCTGACAAGGTATTAACGCTTCTACCAATTAAGTGCTCAATATCGGTTTCTACAATGGCCTGCTCTACCGCTTGCATATCAAGCTCGCTGAGTTGTTGGCTATCTTGATGAGGGTAACGCCCAAGCGCAACAAGCCGCTCAACCGTTAACGGCCAATGGCAAACACCTGTTTGCGGTAAATACGTCACTTTTTTTGCAAAGTTGTTACTGGCTATCTTCGTTGCATTAACCCCATCGATTTCAATCGTGCCTACGTCGGGCTTTTGAAGCTGGGCTAGTACGCGCAGTAACGTGGATTTACCCGCACCATTCGGTCCGATGAGGCCTATTATGTTGCCCTTCTCAAAACCAATCGAAACATCATCTAAAACCGTGGTATCAGAAAATTTCAAACTGATGTTATTAACGCGCAACATTATGATGCCCACTCGCGCCGAGCTTTTAAAATTAAGTGCAAAAAGAACGGCGCACCAATCAAGGCCGTTAAGACACCAATTTTTAACTCGGCTTGGGTTGGTAATAAACGCACGGTAATATCTGCCGCCAATAAAAGCACAGCGCCTGCTAGGCCACTAATCACCAACAAGCTACCCGGTTTAAAGCCAACAAATGGGCGCAATAGATGAGGCACAATCAGCCCAATAAAACCAATACCCCCACTGACCGATACCGCAGCACCCACCGACAAGGCCACACCAATGATGATTTTTTTATTCAGCAAGGCAAGGTTTACACCCAATGATTGGGCCGCATCTTCACCGAGTGATAAGGCATCTAGCCCTCTTCTTGTGCTTAACATTAACCACCATCCCAACACGGTAGTAGGAAGAATTAACCATACGTGTAAAAAGCTTCTATCGGATAAAGAGCCCATCAACCAAAAGAAAATTTCCAGCGACGCGTAAGGGTTGGGCGCAAGGTTGAGTGCCAATGCCGTTAATGCACCGGCCA
>DUCA01000092.1 GCA_012960055.1 Cycloclasticus sp. | reverse complement strand
ATTCCAACGGAAGTCGCCAAGGACATCAACAAAGAGTTATGGCGTAAGCTGATTATTAATAACGGTGTTAACCCACTTTGCGCCTTGTTGCAGATGAAAACCGGTGAAGCAACGCCGCGTGACGACCTGAAACCACTGATTAGAGGCGCGATGGAGGAGGCGGTGCAAGCTGCTAGAGCGAATGGCGTTGAGTTAACGGCTGATGATTTGGAAGAAATGCTCGAATTGATTTCTACCTTTGACTCTATTAAGCCGTCGATGTTGGTTGATCGTGAGAAAGCCCGCCCTTTGGAAATTGAAGAAATATGCGGTGTGGTTATTCGTGGTTGTGAACAAGCAGGGAAGGATGCGCCTTACAACAAGACGATTTCCACCTTATTACGCCTAGCTGTAGAAAAAGCACCCGCGTAAGTGTTGTTTCTACGACGATCAGCTGGGCCGTTATTGCTGCTCAGTTTTGCATTGACGGTTGTTAATGCCTTTTTACCGCTGCCGGTTAATGAAGTGATTGGCTGGGTCACTTGGCTTGCCGGGCTTATTCTGTTTTTTGAATTGGGCAGTAAGCAGAAAAAAATCATTTTAATCATCAGTCTCTTCGCTAGCATCAGCTGGTTTGTCGCCTGGCAAACAGGCGATACCCGTCATTTTCTAGACGCCTTGTCGGCAAATCAATTGATGATTGTGATGCTAATTGGGGTGCAGTTTTTGCAATTGGTCGCGTTACCAAAAATCGAAGCGTCGGCGCCATTGCCTAAGGGGAAGAAAGCCTTCATTAGAACCTATTTAGGTGTGCATTTTTTTGGCTCGGTTATTAATTTATCCGCTGTTATGCTGGTGGCTGATCGCTTGGTGAAAGAACGGGCACTGTCGATGAACCAGCAAAAATTATTAACCCGTGCGTTTACCTCGGCGGCGAATTGGTCGCCCTTTTTCGCCGCCTTTGCAGCGGCGCTTGTTTTCACGCCGGATGCGTCGTTGCCCATCGTTATCAGCCTTGGGTTGATGATGGCAGGCCTAGCGTTTGTTGTGACGATGCTCGATGTTAGCCGTCATCAAGACGGTGAGTTACTGGAAGACTTCGTTGGTTACCCGATTCATTTTGGAACTTTGTGGTTACCGGCTTTATTGGTGCTGATGGTTTTCTTTAGCCAGCATGCTTTTCCAAACATCAAGGTGTTAGCGTTGATTGCCACCTGTGCCATTTTGATTAGTGTGGTGGTCCTAATTGCGCGTGAAGGCCTGCGCGATGCATCGGTTGATTTTCAGCAGCATGTCCTTAACAAGCTGCCACAGATGAAGAATGAATTATTGCTTTTTTTGATTGCCGGGGTATTAGGTTCGGGTCTTGCTGCAGCGTTTGATGGCCTGTCTATTGCGATTCCGTTTCAACACTTTGATGGCGTTGTTGCGTCAGTTATTTTATTATGTATGTTCTCGTTTGCTGTATTGGGTGTGCATCCGGTGATCAGTATTGCCGTTGTTGGGCATTGGATCATGCCTATTGCGCCGGATCAAACCCTGTTGGCGATTATGTTTTTGATGTCATGGGCGCTGGGCGTGTCTACCAGTCCAATCTCTGGCATTAACTTAGCCTTGCATGGTCGTTATGGCGTGTCTGGAGGGGCTATTTTTAGATGGAATTTACCCTATGGGATAAAGATGTATATTGCTGGCTGCGTAATTTTAATGCTTGTTAGTCAGCTACTAGGCTTGTGAAAAATTAACTGTTGGCATAATCAGTGTGACTGAAACTCGCTCATTTGTGCAAGAACAAGTATCATAGGAAAAAGATAGATTGTTTATTCAAAAACCAATAAGGACATAGTGCATTGACTGATATTAAAAGACAGAATTCATATAATCGAGAAGAATTATTAACCTGTGGTCGTGGCGAATTGTTTGGCCCCGGCAATGCGCAACTACCTATGCCCAATATGTTGATGGTGGATAGAATTGTATCCATCACCGAAGATGGCGGCCCACACGGGAAAGGTCAAATTATTGCTGAACTCGATATTACGCCTGATTTGTGGTTTTTTGATTGTCACTTTCCGGGTGATCCGGTGATGCCAGGCTGCCTAGGACTGGATGCTATGTGGCAGTTAGTCGGGTTTTTCTTGGGTTGGAAAGGTGGTTTAGGCCGTGGCCGTGCCTTGGGTGTGGGTGAGCTTAAATTCACGGGTCAAGTATTACCGACCGCTAAAAAAGTCACCTATAGAATTGATTTAAAGCGCGTTATCATGCGTAAATTGGTTATGGGTATTGCTGATGCAACAATGGAAGTGGATGGTAAAGTGATTTACGAAGGCAAAGACTTACGTGTTGGTTTATTTCAATCAACTGAAAATTTCTAAGAAGGACTGATTATGAGACGTGTTGTTATTACCGGTATGGGTATTGTGTCATCACTGGGTAGTGATGCAGATGCAGTTGCTGAGTCGTTAAAAGCCGGAAAATCTGGCATTAGCTTTGTAGAAGAATACAAAGAAAAAGGTTTTCGGAGTCATGTGGCCGGTGTGCCACAGATTGACCTTTCTGAGCATATTGACCGTAAAGCCAAGCGCTTTATGGGTGATGCAGCGGCCTTTGCTTATGTGTCTATGCAACAAGCGATTGATGATGCGGGTTTGACCGATGAAGAAGTGTCGAATCCAAAGACTGGCTTGATTATGGGTTCTGGTGGCGCATCTACTAAGAATGTCGATGATGCGATTAACTTATTAAATACAAGAGGGATTCGCCGTGTTGGGCCTTATATGGTGCCAAGAACCATGAGCAGTACCGTATCTGCTGGCTTGGCGACGCCGTATAAAATTAAAGGCGTTAACTATTCCATTACCTCAGCGTGTGCAACGAGCTCACACTGTATTGGTAATGCGATGGAGCTTATTCAATTGGGTAAACAAGATCGCGTGTTTGCTGGCGGTGGTGAAGAAGAACATTGGTCATTAACTATGATGTTTGACGCCATGGGTGCCTTGTCCACTAAAAGGAATGACGCGCCTGAAACAGCGTCTCGTGCTTACGATGCTGACCGTGATGGTTTTGTTATTGCTGGCGGTGGCGGTGTGGTTGTGGTGGAAGCGTTGGATGTTGCTTTGGCTCGCGGTGCGAAAATTTACGCCGAATTGGTTGGTTATGGCGCAACTTCTGATGGTTATGACATGGTGGCTCCATCAGGTGAAGGTGCAGCACGTTGTATGCAAATGGCGTTAGAAAATGTAGACGCACCGATTGATTACATTAATGCACACGGAACCAGTACGCCAGTGGGCGATATGGCCGAATTGAAAGCGGTTAAAGCCGTATTTGGTGAGAGTACACCACCGATTGGTTCAACGAAGTCATTGTCTGGTCATTCACTAGGCGCAGCCGGTGTGCAAGAAGCGATTTATTGCATGTTGATGATGAAAGATAACTTCATCACAGCATCAGCAAATATTGACAACTTGGATGAAGCGGCTGAAGGCGTGAACATTGTTCAGGAGATGCAAACAGATGTGCAGTTGAACACGGTGATGTCGAACAGTTTCGGCTTTGGCGGAACCAATGCAACATTGGTGATGAAGCGCTACGAAGCTTAACGGGTTCGTTTGGGTATAAAAAAGCCGCTCAATGAGCGGCTTTTTTATACCTAATTATTGGCAGTTACTTAATTGCCAATAATTCCATTTCGAAAATCAATGTTTCGTTCGGTCCAATTGATCCGCCTGCGCCGTGTTCGCCGTAAGCAAGTTCAGATGGAATAAATACTTTCCATTTAGTGCCAACTTCCATTAACTGTAGAGCTTCTTGCCAGCCTTGAATAACGCCATTAACTGGGAAAGTAGCTGGTTCGCCACGTTTAATCGAGCTATCAAATACAGTACCATTAATTAAAGAACCTTCGTAGTGCACATCAACCGTATCAGTGGCTTGAGGCTTTTCGCCGTCGCCTTGGTTAAGTACAGTGTATTGCATGCCGCTTTCAAGTGTAATAACGCCGTCTTTGGCCGCATTTTCCGTTAAGAAATCAACGCCTTTGCTTGAATTTCCACCCTTAACTTCATTGGCTTTAGCTTGCATTTCCTTTTGGAAGTTTTCGATAACAGAGCGCATTTCCTCTTCGCTTAAAAGGCTATCGTCGCCATTCAAAGCGTGCGTCATGCCAAGAACGAGTGATTCTGTTTCAACGTCTAATTTGTCTTGTTGTATGCCGCCAGCAATTTGTTGGCCCATGGTGTAGCTTAGTTTCTGTTTGTCGGTTTCCACTGTATTACCCTTCTAATGTTGAGAAAAGCGATATTCTACAATAAGAGGTGCTGGAAACACTAGAGCAGAAATTTTAACGCGCTAATGAAAACAGGTTAATTAAAGAGAGGCTTATGCGTGGACGTCAAGAATGCTGCCAATGACGTTGCCAGCGGTTTGTGCTACTCGGGCTGATATTTGAACCTGGGTTTCGGCTTGTTTTAATGGGATAAGGTCTTTTGCGGTGTCTTTGTCTTATTTTTCACCGCTCAATTGTTCGCTGCTTACGAGCCGTTGGCTTGCAGTATCTGTTTGATTAATGCCTCTAGTCATGCCGGATATGGCATTTTGGCTTATTGATGCAACGTCCAGTTATCAATACGTGGATTATAGTAAACAACACGCCCCTCATAATATGAGCTACTTAACATTATGATGGTTAGTTGTAAATTATGACTCAGTTGCTTGGTGTTCCGCAGAGCATAAGGCGGTCATGTTCAATATGCGTCTAACTGAAGCAAGAGGTTTGAGAATATGAACAGGTTTATCAATACCTAATAAGATAGGGCCAACGGTGACGCCATCGCTAAGAATTCGTAGTAGATTGAAGGAGATATTCGCTGCGTCTAAACTTGGGAAAATAAGCAGGTTTGCTTCGCCTTCCATTTTGGAGGTACTGATGAGTTCCTTTCTTAAGCTTTCTAGTAATGCAGCATCGGCTTGCATTTCGCCTTCCACTTCAATTTCAGGGTGTTCTGCATGAAGTATGCGAATAGCCTTTGCCGCTTTCTGTGCGTCTTCGTCCATGTC
>DUCA01000091.1 GCA_012960055.1 Cycloclasticus sp. | reverse complement strand
ACAATTGACAAAAAAGGTATCGACGTAATTTTGGCTGACATTCGCTCACGCGGCGGAAAAGTTTAAGGACTGAAAAAATGAGAGATAAAATCAAACTAGTTTCTAGCGCAAAGACCGGTCATTTCTACACAACGACCAAAAATAAACGCAGCATGCCTGAAAAAATGGAAATCAAAAAATTTGATCCCACCATCAGACAGTACGTTATGTATAAAGAAGCTAAGATTAAATAACAGCTTCTTCTATTACTAAAAACCCGTCAAATTGACGGGTTTTTTTGTATCTCCTGTAAAGCGAGATAGGCTATGCCATTTTTTTCAACAAAGCTCAAAGCTTTCAGAAACTTCCCCCCACAAGGCCCTGCAAAACACTCACCATTTTGAGTTTTAAACATCGCACCGTGTATCGAGCACTGGATGTATTGACCAGAGATCGTTAAAAATTGATCCGGCGTCCAGTTTAACGGTGCACCGGTATGCGGACAACTGTTCTTATACGCGCGTAATGCCCCGCCCTCTTCTCGCACAATGAACCCATCGCAGCCGCCCTGCTCACCTAAATCAATAGTAAACGCGCGCGAACTCTTGCTCGCTAACGATTCCACTTCAACGGCCTTCACGTAATGGACACCAGCAACTTCTATTTTTTCCACCAGCCCTTCCTCGTTTTTTTCGGTGCTTCTTCAGCAACGACTTCCTGATTTGCCAACGCCTGCATAGAGAGTGTTTTTTTCTTTAATGCTAAATTCATTTTCTCGCTATTTTCCAACTTCACTTGCATCGCCTGAATATCTTTTTCGGTTTGCTCTCGCACCAAGTTAAATTCATATTTTACCGCCTTTAACTCATTTTTATCTTCTTCGTTAGGCGCTCATTCAACTGCTGATTATAAGTTCCCAAGGATTTACCTATATAGTGTAGTCCATGCCAAAAATTTGATGTTATTGCTTGCTTAAAATTTTATTTTTTCCCAATTTCATCACGCTATTATTTTTTAGTCGTCATGCTCTGAAAATCGTTCATGAGGAATTCATAATTTTTAAGTTAGAATAACGCTACATACAAAACAGCAAACACAGGGTATTTAATTGAAAGCAAATCAATGTTCATGGTCAAGTTTTTTTATACGCTTGTGCACAGCCTGCGCATTAGTTTTCGCCAGCTATAATCCAGCAGGTTTATCGTGCTATCACTGGGCAATCAGCAACCTTCCTGACTTCAGCCCCTTCATGGCTTTTTCAGGGCTGGTGCTGCTTATTATCTGGGACACTTATATTCGTGCAACGCTACGCTCTCTTGGCATTATCGGTATCACCTTGGCCATCGCGCTATTTGGCACGCTATGGCGGGCGATTATCGATTTGCGGCATTGTCTCTGCCGAGTATGTCGTCACTGCCACCTACATTATTCAAATCATCTTATGCCTCATTATGGCAACCGGCATGTCGTGGTCGCCTATTCACCGCAGAATGAGTGGGCAAGTGGGCGCCCATGATGCTGATAATTAATTCAAGAAGCTTATTTATGTCTTTAGCGCGTCTGTTATTCATCGGTATTCTTGCCTTTACAAACGCACAAGCAATAGCAGCGCTTCCTTTATTCACTGCCGAACAAGCCCTGCCTAGTTTGGCGCCAATCCTTGAAAAAGCAACACCAGCCGTGGTTAATATCGCCACCCAGAACATGGTACAACAACATGAGAACCCGCTATTACAAGACCCTTTCTTCCGACGTTTTTTTCAAGCCCCAAGGTCACCTAAGCGCTCATCGCAAAGCTTAGGTTCCGGCGTTATTATTGATGCAGATAAAGGGCTGATTTTAACCAATCAGCACGTTATTAATAAAGCAGATAAAATCACCGTCACCTTGCTGGACGGCCGTTTCTTTAACGCCGACGTGGTCGGTGGTGATCCAGAATCGGATATTGCTGTTATTAAAATTAAAGCTGACGGGTTGGTTGCACTGAAAATTGCAGACTCTGACGTTTTGCGCGTTGGCGATTTCGTTATCGCCATTGGCAATCCATTTGGGCTTGGCCAAACGGTAACATCTGGAATTATTAGCGCATTAGGTCGCTCGGGCTTGGGTATTGAAGGTTATGAGGATTTTATTCAAACCGACGCATCGATTAACCCTGGCAATTCAGGTGGCGCGCTAATTAACCTTCGCGGTGAATTGATAGGCATTAACACAGCGATTATTGCGCCTAATGGCGGCAATGTCGGTATTGGCTTTGCCATTCCTAGCAACATGGCTATCAGCTTAAAAAACCAACTGGTTAAATTTGGCATAGTCAACCGCGGACGATTAGGCATCAGCGTTCAAGATTTAACACACGAACTGGCTGCAGCCTTTAATGTCTCGCTGAAACACGGCGTCATCATCAGCCAAGTTGAATCGGGCTCGCCTGCAGAAAAAGCCGGCTTACACCCTGGCGATATCGTATTAAGCATTAACGGTAAAAAAACAAAAAACAGCGTCAGCTTGCGAAACGACTTAGGGCTACTCAGTGTAGGCGACAAGGCAAGGCTGCAAATTTTACGTAATACCAAACAACAACGCATCACCATCAAAATAGGCAAACGAAAAATCGCCTCTGTCGACGGCACCCGTGTTCACAAGCAACTGGACGGCGCCACGTTGTCGAATTTATCGCCTGAAGATAAACAAAACAATATAAAACATGGTGTAAAAGTCATTGAAATAAAAGTAAATTCAAAAGCTTGGGTTAGCGGCTTACGAAAAGGTGATGTCATCGCCCGCGCCAACAGAATAGCAACACGTAATATCATTGAGCTTATCAATGCGACTAAAAAGCGCAAATCATTGCTGCTCAATGTTCAGCGCGGTAACAGCGCTTTCTTCTTAATCATTCGGTAATTTACATGCCTACTAACGATCGTCAATTTGTCCCGCTAAATATCGCCATTATGGTGGTATCTGATTCTCGCACCGAAGCAACCGACACCTCGGGTAAAACACTGGTCGAGCGGCTAACAGCCGTTGGCCATCAATGTGCTGAAAAAGCCATCATCGCAGATGATATTTACCTGATTCGCGCTAAATTATCTGCGTGGATTGCAGACCCTAGCATCAACGCCATTATCACTACTGGCGGCACCGGCGTTACCGGCAGGGACGGCACGCCTGAAGCGGTGCAGCCGTTACTAGACAAAGAACTTAACGGTTTTGGCGAAGTATTCCGCAGCATTTCTTACGATGAAATTGGCACATCAACGATACAATCTCGCGCCATTGCAGGCGTTGCGAATGGCCATTATATTTTTTGCGTACCCGGCTCATCTGGCGCATGTAGAACAGCGTGGGATAAATTAATTAACGCACAACTGGATTTCAGAACACGCCCCTGCAATTTGGTTGAAGTGATGCCGCGTTTACTCGAAAAATAGCGCCATGAACACATCACCTTTTGTCGCACTGGGCGCTCTGCTCGCCTTTCTAGCTGTAACCTTTGGCGCCTTTGGCGCACATTCGCTGAAAGGCCAGCTATCCGAACACTATTTAACGGTTTACCAAACGGCTACGGATTACCAGATGTGGCACGCCATGGGTTTAATACTGATTGGCTTACTGCAGCAACAAAAACCCTCGAAACATCTACGCCGAGCGGGCTGGTTGATGCTTACCGGCATCCTCATTTTTTCTGGCAGCTTGTATGCGCTAAGCCTAAGCGACGTAAAAATACTCGGCGCTATCACACCCATCGGTGGTGTTTGTTTTTTAATCGCTTGGCTTTTAGTCGCCTACTCAACCATCAAATCTGAATAAGCAAGCCTATGTCTGACACCCAACAAAAAACCATTTACTTAAAAGATTACACCGTCCCTGAGTTTTTAATCAGCCACACCGAGCTGCGCTTTAACTTGTCCGCCGACGATACCGTGGTACGTTCTCGCCTCACCATACAACGTAACCCTGCGTGCAAAAAAGATAAACCCGCTCTCGTCTTAATGGGCGAAGAACTTGAGCTGATATCCATTGCCGTTGACGGCCAGCCACTGCCCGAGGGTGCATTTAATTTAAACGAACAGACCTTAACCCTTGTTCCGCCCGCTGATAAATTTATTCTTCAAATAAGCAACCGCATTAACCCCGCCAGCAATACCGCCCTTAGCGGCCTGTATGAATCAAAAAAAATGCTCTGCACACAATGCGAAGCAGAAGGTTTTAGACGTATCACCTGGTATTTAGACAGACCTGATGTTATGTCTATTTTTAACGTCACGATTGAAGCAAATAGCGACCTGTACCCGATTTTACTATCCAACGGCAACCGTACAGACAGCGGAAAATTAGACAACGGTAAGCACTGGGTCAGCTGGTTTGACCCCTTCCCAAAACCCAGTTATTTGTTTGCACTGGTTGCGGGTAACTTAGCCTGTTTGACGGATAGCTTTACCACCCGTTCTAACCGAGACGTCCGACTTGAAGTGTACGTAGAAGAGCATGATCTAGACAAAACCCAGCATGCCATGCAGTCACTTAAGAACGCCATGTGTTGGGACGAAGAAGCCTTCGGCCGCGAATACGACTTAGATGTCTATATGATTGTTGCTGTTAGCCATTTCAATATGGGCGCGATGGAAAACAAAGGCTTGAATGTTTTCAATACCAAATACGTTTTGGCCAGCGAAAGAACCGCTACTGACACCGACTTTGAAAACATCGAAGCGGTGATTGGGCACGAGTATTTCCATAACTGGTCGGGCAACCGCGTTACCTGCCGTGATTGGTTTCAGTTAAGTTTAAAAGAAGGCTTTACTGTATTTCGCGACCAACAATTTACCGCACACCAAACATCGGACGCGGTGAAGCGTATCAAAGACGTTAACATGCTTCGCACCCATCAATTTGCCGAAGATGCAGGGCCACTTTCCCACCCTATTCGCCCCGACTCTTTTGTTGAAATCAATAACTTCTACACGCTGACCATTTACGAAAAAGGCGCCGAAGTGGTCCGTATGCTATACACCCTTCTAGGCAACGATGGCTTTAGAAAAGGCTGCGATTTGTACTTTGAACGTCACGATGGCCAAGCCGTCACCACC
>DUCA01000090.1 GCA_012960055.1 Cycloclasticus sp. | reverse complement strand
GCATTATAAGACTCTTTTGCTGCAAAGCAATACTTTTTGAACAAGTGCGACTACCCCCTTGCCATCCAACTAAGCCAGCCGTAACCTATTAGCATTTAATTCACTGGGAAAAACCATGAGCCATATCGCCGACTTTAGCAATCGTAGCCCCCTACCTCAGGTAAACGAGCTCTTCCATCGACGTTGGTCTCCGCGTGCATTTAAAAAAACTCAGCTCCCTGTAGGCATTATAAAAAGCATTTTTGATGCCGTCCGCTGGACACCTTCTTGTTTTAACGAACAACCTTGGTTATTCGTAACCTCATCTGGCAACAACGACTTTGATACCTTTTTAAGTTTATTGAATGAGTCAAACCAGCTGTGGGCGCGGAACGCCGGTCTGATTGGTTTTATTTTTGCGAAAAAAACCTTTACGCATAACAGCACTGATAATAACAAAGCCAAGTTCGATTGCGGAGCCGCCTGGATGAGTTTGACATTACAAGCCAATATGCACGGACTCTACACGCACGGCATTGGCGGCATTAACTACGCCGACGTGCATCGAACATTAAATATAGCCCCCGACGAATACGATATTATTTGTGGTTTTGCACTAGGTGAGCTTGATCAACCCCAGTCTTTACCTGAACAATTAAGGGGAAAAGAAAAGCCATCCGCACGGAAATCGCTTGAGGACATTTGGCAGGCGGGCATTCTCTAACGTCCAACGATGCAAACGCCAACCGTTTTATTGATATTAGTTTTTGCCGTTTTCTCTGGATCATCATTATGGTTCTCGAGTAACGCCATCCTCAGTCAACTCAGCTTAGCCATCCCTGACGCGAGTTTTGGCGTGTCAGACATCACATCGGCCGTACAATTTGGCTTTATTATTGGCACGCTGACATTCGCGCTTTGCAATATTGCAGACCGCTTTCCCGCTGGACGTGTTTTTTTAATATCGAGTATTCTTGGCAGCTTATCCAACGCACTGATTGTTTTTGCACCTCTCGACAGCAACACCTTGATGCTATCACGCTGTTTAACCGGCTTCTTCCTCGCCGGCATATACCCCGTCGGCATTAAGATTGCGGCACTGTGGTGTCAGAACGATCTAGGCCGCGCCTTAGGGTACATCGTTAGCGCGTTGGTGGTTGGCACTGCTTTCCCTCACCTCATCAACAGCCTTGAGCTTTCGTTAAACTGGCAATGGGTCGTCATCAGTGCATCAAGCCTCGCGATTATTGGCGGCTTGCTGATCGGCTTTGCAATCCCAGAAAAATCAACCGCTAAACGCACCCCTCACCATGAAGGTAAAGCTCTGTGGAACATATTTAAATCAAATGACTTTAAAGCCTCGTCATCCGGTTATTTTGGTCATATGTGGGAGCTGTATACATTTTGGGCTTTTGCACCCATCATCCTAACTGTCTACGCGGCACAATCTAATCTGGACGTTAACATATCGCAGTGGAGTTTCCTCGTTATCGCCTCCGGCGGCTTAGGCTGCTCTGTCGGCGGCTTGTTGTCTTTAAAGTTTGGCAGTGCACGCATCGCTTTTTATCAATTAACGATATCGGGTATGTGCTGTTTGATATTTCCCTTTATGCTCTCAAGCCCCATCGAGGTCTTTTTAACTTATCTCATTATTTGGGGCATAACCGTCGCGGGAGACTCACCGCAATTTTCAACATTAAACGCAAAAACGGCCCCCGCAGAAATTCTAGGTTCAGCCATCACGCTGGTCATTTGCCTTGGCTTTACGCTGACCATTGTGAGCTTACAGGTGTTTGAATTTGTTTTAGCAACCACTGAACTAAAAATTGCCGTATTATTATTGGCACTGGGGCCGCTTTATGGGCTCTATAAATTACGACCACTCACCCTATCAACACGTTAATTAATAAGGAAGTTAGTTATGTTTATCGCCATGAACCGCTTTAAAGTCACCCTAGGTAAAGAAGATGAATTTGAAGCCGTATGGCGTAAACGTGAATCACGTTTAAACGATGTTACTGGGTTTCAATCGTTTCACCTATTAAAAGGCCCGGCGTTGGACGACCATACACTATTTGCCTCACACACCACTTGGGAAAACAAGGCGACTTTTGTGGCATGGACTCATTCCGACGCATTCAAACAAGTACACGCACAAGCCGGTCAAACAAAAGGCATGTATTTGGGGCACCCCAATTTTGAAGGTTTTGAGGTCGTGCTGTAGTCAGTCGTCTTTATTCAACTTTTCTGGCTCATCGTCTTCGCGCTTAAACTCACCTTCGATGATATCGCCGTTCGATGTGTCGTTATGCGTTTTTGGCCCGAAAGGACCACCATGAAAAGACGCCCGATTAATAAACTGGCTTTCTAAAACAGACAGGGAGAATTTTCGCCTGAACGATGGAACCAGACAAACAAAGCCGACGATGTCCGTGACAAAACCGGGCGTTAATAACAACGCACCACTGACCAACAGCATAGCGCCTTCTATCATCTCCAACGCGGGGATTTCACCGCGCGACACACTCGCCTGCATCCGCTGAAACGTTGACAAGCCCTGTAATCGAAATAAATAAGCGCCCAACACCGCTGTGGCGATAATCAATAAAATGGTCGAAAACACACCCATCGCACTGCCCACTTGGATTAGAAAATAAATTTCCACCACCGGCACAATAATGAGCAATAACAAGAATGTTGAAAATGGGTTCATACTGAACAGCTTACACATGAAAAACCACTTTGTAAAAAGCGCCCCACCCAGAAACAAAGAAAGATTAGCGCTAGCGACGAGGTCATCTGCAGTGTGAGACAAAATCAATATTTTTAGTCATCGCGCAGCACGCTATAATGGCAAAATGAACTAAGTGCCTTCATAGCTGTCTTTGTTGGGCGATTCAAATATTTACCTAAACGACATTAAACGATGCGCAACCACTTATTAAGCTTCATTTTTATCTTCATTTGCTCTCTTTTGGCAACCCCCATGAGTATTGCAGCAAATGAAAGCACGGCTGTTAGTAACAACCCTCTTGACGCGCTAAGTAGCTTGTTCAGCGGCTCGTACAATACCGCATCAGATGAGTTGCTAGAACCCGACCAAGCCTTTAACTTTTATGCCGACGTCGATGAGAATCAACAAATCACCTTAAATTGGCGCCTTGCTGATGGCTATTATCTGTATCAAGAAAAAGTAAACGTCACCCTGACTAACCCGCAAGGTATCCAGCTAAAGCCGATTAACTTCCCCATTGGAAAACAGAAGACGGATGAGATATATGGCGCCACGGTTGTTTATTACACCGACCTGACACTCATTCAACCGTTAGCTACACCGCTATCTACCGCTACCGAGATAACACTCAGCGTGGATTTTCAAGGCTGCGCCGATATTGGCGTGTGCTACCCACCGATGAATAAAGTGGTGACGCTGTCATTACAACCCACAACACGCTCTGGCATTGACAATGCTTCATCCGTTAAACCAGCACAGCTGTCTGAACAAGATGACATTGCCAACGCCTTAATCGGCAATGCCATTTGGTTAACCTGTTTAACCTTTCTTGGCTTCGGTATCTTGCTATCGTTAACGCCCTGCGTTTTCCCAATGATTCCCATTTTGTCGGGCATTATCGTTGGACACGGAAAAGACCTAACAACGCGTAAAGCGTTTTATTTATCGCTTAGCTACGTAGTGGCTTCTGCTCTTACCTACGCCTTATTCGGAGTACTCGCTGGGTTATTTGGCAGCAATTTACAAGCAACCTTTCAGAACCCTTGGATACTGAGTGCTTTTAGCGGTGTTTTCGTGCTACTGGCGTTATCCATGTTTGGCCTATATGACTTGCAACTCCCTAACGCCATCCAAAGCAAGCTATCGAATATCTCTCAACATCAAAAGCACGGCTCCTTATGGGGCAGTGCCATTATGGGCGTTCTATCAACCTTAATTGTTGGCCCTTGCGTGGCCGCACCTCTAGCAGGTGTATTGATTTATATCGGTCAAACTGGCGATGCCGCATTAGGCGGGTTTGCGTTATTCTCCCTAGGGTTAGGCATGGGTATCCCGCTTATTATTATCGGCATATCTGCCGGTAAATTATTACCCAAAGCCGGTCACTGGATGGAACCCATCAAACACTTCTTTGGTGTTTTATTATTGGCTGTCGCAATTTGGCTGATGGAACGTATTTTACCGCCAGCCGTTGTACTCGGCTTATGGGCCGGGTTACTGATTATTTGCGCCATATACTTCAAGGCAATAGACCGCTTAAGCGATAACGCCACTGGATGGCAAAAATTTTCCAAAGGACTTGGGGTTATTTTCTTAATTTACGGCATTATTTTAATGCTCGGCGCTGCATCGGGCGGTAGCAACCCCTTAAAACCTTTAGCCAACCTTGGCCTTGCGCAGCAAAGCAATTCTCAACAACACGGCCTGGCTTTTCAAACCATTAAAAACATTGACGAGTTAAACGCTGCTTTAGCATCAGCCTCGCAAAACGAGCAATTTGTTATGTTGGATTTTTATGCCGATTGGTGTGCTTCGTGCAAAGAGATGGAAGCGTATACGTTCACAGACCCCGCTGTTCAACAGGCATTAAAGAACGTCGTACTGCTGCAGGCTGATGTAACAAAAAACGACGATGAAGATAGGGCCTTGCTCAACGCCTTCTCACTGATAGGTCCACCGGCTATTTTATTCTTTAACACGCAGACAGAAGAGCTTACCAGGCAAAGGGCTGTCGGCTATATGGAGTCAGCTCAGTTCTTAGCGAAGATCGAGGCGCTTAAATGAACAAACGAACGTTTATTATCGTCGGTGTTTTCGCTACTTTAATTTTGATGACCAGCTCTTTTTTCAGCCACCGCGACAACCCGAAAACCAAACCGGGTAACACGCCTATTAGCACTGATTCTCTTCGCTCTGAGTTTGCCCTACCCGATTTACAAGGCAAGGTTCGCAACATCAAAGAGTGGGACGGCAAATACATCGTGCTTAATTTTTGGGCAACATGGTGCCCGCCTTGCCGTAAAGAAATACCCGAATTTATTGCCCTACAACGTGAATATCGACCCTCTAATTTACAATTTATCGGTGTCGCCATTGATGATG